>DAHUXT010000008.1 GCA_027307065.1 Ktedonobacteria bacterium | reverse complement strand
GCTCCCTCGCTCCCTCGCTCTCGGTTCGCTGGCAGGTGCAAGATAGGCTGCCAGCCTGGGACACCATTCTATCGTATCCCCGCGTATCGTTCTAGCGGGAATCACAGGCAATCGTAGCGAGGCGCGATTGCTGGATATAACGAAGCGGCGACCCACCATCATCGGTGAATCGCCGCTTTGGAGGATATTGCGCACCTGTGCTTTATGGATAGATACCGCGCACCTGTGTCGCCTCGGCCACTCGCGAGACCGCCAGCAGATAGGCCGCCAGCCGATAGTCGCAATTCTGCTCCTGGCGCTTCTGCTCCACCGCGTTGAAGCTGCGAATCATTACGCGCTCGAGCCGGGCATTGATCTCGTCTTCAGACCAGAAGAAGTGTTGCAGGTCCTGCACCCACTCGAAATAGCTCACCGTCACGCCGCCCGCATTGGCAAGGATATCCGGCACGACTGGAATGCCGCGGTCCTGGAAGATCGCGTCGGCGTCGTTAGTGGTCGGGCCGTTCGCCGCCTCGACGATCAGCTTCGCCTGCACCTTGCGCGCGTTCTCCTCAGTCAGCTGGCCTTCGAGGGCCGCCGGGATGAGGATGTCACACGGCATCTCAAGGATTCCCTTGCCAGGAACGTGCTCCGCATGCGGCAGATCGGTCATCACGCCGCCATGCTCCTGCGAGTAGCGCAACGCGAACTTCGCGTCGATGCCGTTCTTGTTGTAGTAGCCGCCGGTAATATCGGCGATACCTACAACCTTGCAGCCCGCCTCATGCAGCAACCGCGCGGAGATCGAGCCGACGTTACCGAAGCCTTGCACAATCACGCGCGCGCCCTTCAGCGGGATCTCGAGCACCTTGCACGCCTCGCGGGTGATGATAAAAACGCCGCGCCCGGTGGCCTCCATGCGGCCTTCGCTGCCACCGACAGACAGCGGCTTGCCTGTTACGACCGCAGGCACCGAGTAGCCATGATGCATCGAGAAGGTATCCATGATCCAGGCCATGATCTGCGGATTAGTGTTCACATCCGGCGCGGGGATGTCGCTCTCAGGCCCGATGACGCCCGCAATCTCGGTCGCGTACCGACGTGTGAGGCGCTCGAGCTCGCCACGGGAGAGCGCACGCGGGTCCACAATGACACCGCCCTTGGCGCCACCGAAGGGAATATCGACCACCGCGCACTTCCACGTCATCCACATGGCGAGCGCCCGCACCTCGTCCAGCGAGACGTTGCTGTCGAATCGGATGCCACCCTTGGCCGGGCCGCGATTGATGTTGTGTTGAACACGATAGCCCGTGAACATCTCAACCGAGCCGTCATCCATCCGCACTGGGAAGTTGACGGACAACTCTCGCTTGGGTTTGCGCAGAATTGCGCGCATCGACTGCGCGAGATTCAGACGTTCGGCGGCAGCGTCGAATTGCGCGACAGCCTGCGCATACGGGTTCAAGACTTCTGGTTCTTTGATTGCCACAGGTTCATATCCTCCCGGAAGATAGCCAGCACTGGCCAGAGTGGAGCCCCATTGCTCCTGGCCGGCAGAGCCGGTTGCGGCCGAATCTCGGCCATGTTCGCACGTGAGCTACATGCGGCTCACATGCTAGGTACACACAACAACGATAGAGATAAATATCAGAACGGTTAAGCTCGATGACGTGGGAAAAATTGCCCATTATACCCAAGAAACAGCACTCACGTCGGCGGACGAGGGTCCCCGGGCGGGTGGGTTCGCAGATCGAGATTGTAGAAAGCGACCTGCATTTCCGTCTCTTCCACGCCAACCTGAATGCGATCGAGACGCTCCAATTTGTCCGCGGCCCGCAACTGATCCACGATACGCCGCGTAAGTTGCTGCGCCAATTGCTCTGCCGTGGCATTCGCGATGGGCAACGCGACCACCGCCGACTTTGGCAGCAGATATCGGGTAACCCCATCCGTGGGGGCCGCGCCGTGCGTGAGAGGCCCCTCGAACACCACTTCCCAGGCGTTCTCATGCTCGGTCAGGCGCAGGTGTGGGTTATCGAGCGGCAGCAGGAAGCGGTGATCCCATTCTTTACAAAGCGCGCGCACGATATTCTTGAGGACGACGAAATCGAGCACGTAGCTGTCGGGGGTCAGCGCCCCCTCCACCTCGACCCGTACCCCATAGTTGTGGCCGTGCAGTGGCTCACATTGGCCCTCAAATGTTATGAAGTGCGCGGAACTGAAGCCAAGGTTGCCGCGCTCGATCAGCACTTTCCAGGACATTCGCGCCTCACCGCGCGCCACCGGCCAACCAGCGAGCCGATAGGGGTGGTCAACGATTATTGAGCAGAGGAGAGAACCGTTCTCTTCCGCGATGCTGGCCAGGCCGCTGCTCAGGATCCTCGCGCCAGCCAGCGAGTCATTGCGATATAGCTAGCCCGCAGGGAGTCGTGTCCGGCGCACGCTTATGTGAGGCTCCGGATAGGGATGAGCGGAGGGAATGCCAGGCGGCGCGTTCCCCAGCTAACTGATTTCCGCGCCGCGCCCTGATTATAGCACGGCTGACAGGCACACACAATGCACCTGATCACTCTGGGCAACACCCACTCGCTCCATCCACCACCCCCGTGCCCCGAACGCTCAGCGTGCGCGTTGCGCGTTGCGCGGCGTCGTGGTCGCTCACCGCTCCTACCACTACGACGACGCGATACTACAACCGACTACGACTGCGCGCCATACTCCAGCAGCAGCCGTGCCATGTGATGCGTGCCCAGCTTGAATGCCTCGATCGACATGCTCTCGTTGGGCGAGTGCGCGTTCGAGAGCGGATCACCAGGGCCGAGTGTCACAATAGGTGTGCCCAGGTACGCGCGGAACGGATAGACTGGCCCGGTGCCGCCAACCAGCGGATCGATCACGGCGGGCTTGCCATACACTTCTGACGCCAGCCGCGCCGTCAGTTGGACGAATGGATCATCGCCCGGCGTCACGGCGGATCGCTCACCGCCAAGCTTCACCACCTCCACATCGCTGAATCCCTGTTCGTCGAGATGCTTGCGGAGCCGGGCAAAGAGGTCATCGGGATCCTGATCGGGCACGAGGCGGAAGTCCATCTTGGCCATCGCGTACGCCGGAATGACCGTCTTCGATCCCTGCCCCTGCCAGCCGGCGCCGATGCCCGCGATATTGGCCGTTGGCTCGAAGACTGCCGTGATGTAGTCCATCTCCGTGTGGCCGTTGACGAACTCTTTGACGCCAAAGTGCTCGCGGTTGAACGCTTCGCTGGAGGGCATCCCAGCCATCAGTTGCAGGTCGGTATCGGTCGGGCCTTTCACCGCATCGTAGAAACCAGGAATGAGCACACGGCCATCGGCAGCCTGTATCGTGTTGAGCGCGCGCACCAGCCGCCATGCCGCATTGGGCAGATTATGCGCGGAGCCGGAGTGCGCATCACGCGAGAGCGTGCGGACACGGTATTCGACGTAGAGGATTCCCCGCAGCCCCAGGACCACCTCAGGCCGTCCATCGGGGTCGACGCCGCCGAACTCCCAGACGCAGGCGTCGGCTGCCAGCAGGTCACGATTCGCCTCGATGAATGCGTCGAGGCTGGGACTGCTTACCTCTTCTTCGCCCTCCACCAGAAACTTGACACGCTGGGGCAGTCCACCCGCCACCGCGCGCACTGCCCGAATCGCCGCGATCCGCGAGATCAGTTGGCCCTTGTCGTCTGAGACACCCCGCGCATAGACGCGCCCATCGCGCTCGGTCAACTCGAACGGAGGCGAATCCCACAAGTCGAGAGGTTCGGCGGGCTGGACGTCGTAGTGGTTGTAACAGAGCAATGTTGGGCTTGCGTTGCCACGCTCACCAGAGTCGGCATAGACGACCGGATTGCCATCTGTAGGCATCACCTTCGCCTCGAAGCCTTCGCCTTCCAGCAGGTCACGCACGAAGTTCGCCGCATCCGCGATGCCCTCGCCCTTGCTCGATACGCTCGGAATGGCTGTCAGCCGCCGCAGATCCTCCAGCGACTCCGCCAGATGCTCTTCGATATAGCGATCAAGTTCGCTCAACATGTCTGCCATGTTAGATTCCTTCGCTCGAAAGGCGCCGCGTACTCCGTGGCGCGGGACGGTCTACGATACCAGTCTACACCGTGAGCCAAATGCGTCGGCGCGCGATCCGTATCATTGCGGGGCGCATTACGCAGTCCGCTTGACAGCAGTAGTACGCTTTGAAGTACGCAATACAACGCACGATATGCCTGGGCAGCGGCGGACACTTCAACGGTTGAAGCGCCGGGGTATATCGCTTCTCTGTGGTCATTCGAGCTTTTCCGAGAAGGAGCTTCCATGCGTAAGTTTCTGGTGCCCGCGTTGTCACTCGCCGTCGTAATTCCCGCTCTTGCCGCCATGCTCGTGCTCGGCAGGGGAACCCCAGCCGCAATGGCGCACGGTGCCGCGCATCAGAGTGTTCCACTCGCGCTCCATCTGCACCATGGCAAGAACTCGACCAGCAGCAACTGGTCCGGCTATGCGAACACTGGTGGCAGATTTACCGATGTCAAAGGCTCATGGACTCAGCCATCGGCATCGTGCTCCAGTGGTCAGACGGCATATTCGTCGTTCTGGGTTGGCATCGATGGCGATACAACGAATACGGTCGAACAGACCGGCACCGATGCCGACTGCTCCAGCGGCTCGCCCGTCTATTATGCGTGGTACGAGATGTATCCGAAGTTCCCAGTGAATCTCTCGAATCCTGTATCGCCCGGCGATAGCATGACCGCCGAGGTCAGCACGAATGGCAGCGGGAGCTTTACGCTGACGATTAGCGACTCGACGAAGCGCTGGACGTTCTCGACCAACCAGACGTCCAAGAAGGCGCGGCTGGGCTCGGCTGAGTGGATCGCCGAAGCGCCCTCTGGCTCCGGAGGCGTACTGCCCCTGGCCAACTTCGGCTCCGTCGGCTTCTCCAACTGCACCGCCAACGGCCTTTCCATCAGCGCAAACCCGAACCCCGACGCGATCACGATGGCATCGAACGGTGTCACCAAAGCGGTCCCATCCGGATTGGGCGGAGGCGGCACCTCGTTCAGCGTGACCTGGAAGCATAGCTAGCGCACAGCCAGATTACATTCCTCGTCCCGAAGGTTTCTCTGCCCGGAGCCTTCGGGATACGCTTTTCCTGGTGCCCACTACGGACCCTATTCATTCCCATCCTTCCAGCACTTCTTGTCCGATGCGCGCATGACCCGTAATAGATGCGCCCGCGCTCGCGACTCTGGTTGTGACATGTCAATCGAACAGTTCCGCTACGATGCGCAGGGCGCCCGCACACCATACCGTCTGTACGTGCTACACGCACACTACTGGGAGGAATCGAACCACCATGCTCGGCAATCTGGGTCATTTGCTCAAAAGTAAGCTCGCGGTCGCTGTGTTAGGGGCGGCGCTGGTCGCGGGAACAGGCGCAACGGTCGCCTTCGCGGCAACAGGAAATTCACCACGTCTGCCATTTATCGGACAGGGACAATCGTCCCACCACGACGCGCGCGATGGCAGCAACGACAATAATGATGATGCCAACCACGATGGCGACCACCAGGCTGAGGGCGCTATCAGCAGCATCGACGCTGGAAACTCAAGCTTTGTGCTCAAATCTGAGCATAACGGAAACATCACAGTGACGGTGAACAATCAGACCGCGTTCGTCAATGGAGTCAACAGCTTTGCCGATCTCAAAGTCGGCATGTTCGTTGAGGTCAAAGGCAACGTGCAGTCGGATAAAAGTGTGGCGGCAACGAAAATCGAGCGGGGTAACGATGACGCTCACGATGGCGGCCACGACGACTCCAGCACGTCGGGGTCAGATGGCGCTGGTTCAGGCTCCGACGATCATGGCAGCGGATCTGGTGGCACAGGCGGCGACACACGAGTGGACACCGCGCTACCCCAGTGAGCCGATCACTCGCAACAGGCCACGCGTCGCAGTAGAGAGGCATTCCCGCATTGGCTGATCCCAGCTCGGCGACGCCCGACAGGGTAAACAATTCAGCCGGAATGGCAGAGAGCGAGGGGACCGGGATGACCTGGCCCTCATCGCTCCCGTTTGAGCTGGCACTGGAACGCGCCCGCGTGCTCGACCAGGGGGCACTGACCATGCTCTATAGGCGCTTCATGCCCGTGGTCTATCGCTTTGTGCTGGCGCGAGTGAGCGGCGTGCAGGTAGCGGAAGACGTGACGTCAGAAACGTTTCTGGCGGTGGTGACCGGGATTCGTGGGATGCGCGCCACCGACGAATTGACCTTCGCCGCCTGGGTGTTGGGCATCGCGCGCAATAAAGTGGCGACACATTTTCGACGGCAGAGTACCCAGCCCGCCACACGCCCGTGGCTGCCCGAAGACGACCAGCCGATCACCGTTGCCGACGAAGGCGATCCACTGGCGATCATCACCGCGCGCGAAAGCTGGGCGGAGGTGGTCGCGGCGCTGAACCAGTTGACCGAGGAGCAGCGGGCGGTCGTGCTCTATCGCTGTGTGCTCGGCTACGCCACGGACGATGTAGCACGGCTGCTGGATCGCCAGGCAAACGCCATCCGGGCGCTGCAGTTTCGCGGGTTGGCATCACTGGCGCGCCATTTGAATGCCGCGGCAAGCGTCACATCCCCTGGCGGCAAGCAACATACTGTGAGGAATGTGAGGAAAGCAAGAGAGGAAGGAGGGAACGGCGATGCAACCTGAAGATAGACTCGATGCGCTACTTTCCCTCCGCGTACATGGAGCCAGTCAGCCGGACGAGGCGTCATCGGCACATGCCCTGAACGGCTACCACGGCGGCAATGAGGATCTTCAGCCGCTGCTCGACGCCAACGACCGCCTTAGCGCCCTGCGGATCGCCGAGCCTTCCACTGATTTCGCCGACCAGCTGGAGGCACTATTCCTCGCCACAGCGGCATCGATGGAGAACGACGACGGCGCAGAGTGGACATCTCAGCCACATGACGCGGGCTGGCTGCCAGTGCGCGAGGCGCCGCCGCTCATCGGCAACGATGATCCCACCCTGCCGGGCATACCATGGAGAAGAATGGATAGCGAGGCGACCGAAACCGACGCCACGCCTCTTCGCCGCTTGCCCATCGGGTCACTTCGTCAGACGACCTGGAGGCGATTGCTGTGGTCGGCAGTAGCGGCAGCCCTGTTAGTGGCCATTGGCGCCACCACGCTCACCGCGGCAGCGGCAGCCGGGCCGGGCACACCGCTCTACGGGCTGCATCGCTGGGAGCAGAACGTGCAGGTGAGCATGGCCAGTGACCCAGCGGCGCGAACGCAGCTTCACCTCAGTTACGCGCAAGACGCCCTCGCCGCGCTGAATGTCGCAATCACGCGCCACCAAACCGACTCGACGTACGACGACGCGCTGGCGACTTTCCGCGATGAGATGAACGCGGCACTGAGCAATCTCCATGCCGTCTCCACAGGTAATGGTCGTGACACGCTCGAGGCGAGAGTGGCACAACTCCGCACGCAGGGCAGCAGTGACCTCCACACCGCGCTTGCGAGTTTGCCGTGGCCGAAGCGTGTGGCAACCACCATAGTGCTCTACAATCTGGGCAACATGACGCTTACCGTGACACACGCCGACCTGGTGTATTCCAGCGGCGGCCAGCACCTCTGGACGATCACCGTGACGGGATCTGGGTTCCAGTCTGGCGCGGTGCTGCTCATCAACGGACAGCCAGCGGGCACCGTCACATCGGTATCGCCAGGCGCGCTGGTCGCGCAGTTGCCAGGCGACGATAGCAGCCCGTCACCGGGCACGATTGGCGTGGGTAATCCCGATGATACGGCCAGTGTGACATCGAGCATAACCAACCACGAAGCGGGAGACGACTCTTCCGGCGCGCAACAGACGCCAGGCGCCCAGACAACGCCAACGACCGACGACCATGGCGGAAGCGGCAGTGATAACAGCGGCAGCGGAAGTGGTAGCTCAGACACATCTGCTGCCACACCCACGCCCTCAGATGGCCAGCCGTAACGGCACGCTGCTTCCGGCATTGGAAACCGCGTCTCCACAGATCTGATTAAGTGTTTGGTCGCCGAAGCGGCAGTACGATGGCTACAATGCAACCGGATGTAGGATGACGATGTACTACCGAACAGCATGAAGACGCCCCCTCCCAGCACTTGAGAGGGGGCCAGTCATAGGGGCATACGTTAGCCCGCGGTGGAGGTCGCCGCTTCGCGCACGGCAAAGTACACCGAGTCGGGATGCGGCACGACAATCGCGGCGGTGGATTGCTCTGGCACGAGTTGATACGAATCGGTGAGGGTGACGCCGATCGCCTCAGGCACACCCAGAAGCGTGAAGACGCGCCCGTGGTCGGCTAGCTCAGGTATTGCGGCATAGCCCCAACTATAGCGCCGCCCGGCCTCGCCGGTGAGTTTCAGTTCATCGCGCACGCGCGCATTGACGTAGTCGGCCATCGCCTCGGCCATCTGAACACTCAGCCCATGCAGGAAGAAGGCCTCCGAGTAATCGCCCTCCGCCTGCATGCGCTCCGTCTCCTGCGAGGCGCGATCGCCCATCGTCACCACCTGGAAGGCGACGGCAGTTGGCTCACCATTCGCCGTGACGAAGTAGTCGGCCAGGCAGAGTCGCTCGCCATCCGCCTGCCGTGGGAAGGCGAAGCGCTCCAGCACCCTGGTCTGATCGGTGGGATCGAGCACCAGCACGGTGTCGCCTTCGGAGCGAGCCGGATAGTAGCCATAGACCGCGCGCGGGCGAAGATATTGGCGCTGGCGAGCCTCGCGCAGCAGTCGCTCAAGTCGTGGCTCGAACTCCTCTTTCACCAGCCGCTTATACTCTGCGCCGTGCGCCACGCCACCCCAACGACCGCGGAAGAGCGCGTTCATGTCAAGATAACGGGCGACATCCTCAACGGCAACACGATCCAGCACGCGCGCGCCCCAGAACGGAGGCGTAACCACCGGAGCGGGCGCGATCTGCGCGCGCTTCTGCACGACCGCCGGAGCAGCCGCCCGCGCCGCGTCGCGCTCGGCCTGATGCTCACGCGCCACCTGCGCCTCGCGTTTCACCCGCTCCACAAATCCTTGGTGTTTCTCGCTATCGGTCAGCGCCTCGACGATGTCCAGCCCCTCGAAAGCATCGCGCGCGTAGAAGACGCCCGGACCAAAGGGTTGCTCGCTCCCCGGCTCGCCCACGTAGAGGATGCGCTGGCCATAGGCGCGATTGATCGCGGCGCCGCCCACCATCACCGGGAACGACAGATGGCGGCGATCCAGTTCCGCGACACAGAGTGGCATCTGCTTCGACGTGCTCACCAGCAGGGCGGAGAGTCCAATCACGTCGGCATTGACCTCAACGGCTTTCTCGATGATCGTGTTGAGCGGCACCTGTTTGCCCAGATCGTAGACGGTGTAGCCGTTGTTGCTGAGGATGGTATTGACGAGATTCTTGCCGATGTCGTGGACATCGCCAAAGACCGTCGCCAGCACCACGCGTCCCTTGGTGTAGCCCTCTGCCCGCTCGAGATAGCGTTCCAGCCGGGCGACCGCTTTCTTCATCACTTCGGCCGACTGCAGCACGAACGGCAGAATCAGTTCGCCCGCGCCGAATTTGTCGCCAACATCCTTCATCGCGGGGAGCAGCACACCATTCAGCACCTCCACCGCCGCGCGCGAAAGCTCTGGCGTCGTATTCCAGTCCGCCTCATCAGGGTTCGCCTCAGTTCCGGCGCGTGTCGTGATGGCGGTATCGACCAGCGACTCAACACCCTCTTTGCGGCGATGCAGAATCTGATAGTGGATACGCTCATCCACGGTCATGCCCTCGGTGGGGTCAACCTTTTCCTGCTGGGGACGCTCAACACCCTGCTGCTCGTAGTAGGCGATAAAGCGCGGCAGGGCGTCTTCGCTGCGGTTGAACAGCAAGTCATCACACAGTTGGCGCTCGACCTCAGGAATCTCCGCATAGGGCGTGATGTGCGCTGGGTTGACGATGGCGGCATCCAGTCCGGCCTCGACTGCGTGATAGAGAAAGACGCTGTTGAGCGCGGCGCGAGAGTGGGGTGTCACGCCGAACGAGACATTGCTGACGCCGAGAATCGTCTGCACGCCCGGCAATTGCGCCTTGATGCGTCGTATGCCCTCGAGCGTCTGCACCGCGCTGTCGCGCAGTTCTTCTTGCCCGGTCGTCACTGGGAAGGTGAGCGCGTCGAAGAGCAGCGCCTCGGCGGCCAATCCGTACTCGCCAGTGGCAATCTCGTAGATACGTTGGGCCACGGCAAACTTGCGCTCGGCCGTCTTCGCCATGCCGTCTTCGTCGATCGTCAGGGCCACCACCGCCGCGCCATGCTCGCGTGCCAGCGGTAGCACTGAATCGACTTTCAGGCGGCCATTTTCGAGATTGATCGAGTTGATGATGGCGCGTCCCGGATACGTCTCTAACGCCGACTGGATGACGCCTGCCTCGGTCGAGTCGATAACCAGTGGCGCCTCGACACCCATTTCGAGCTTCTTCACCGACTGGCGCATCTGGTCTGTTTCGTCGGCCCGCTCGGTCAGCGCGACACAAACATCCAAGACATGCGCGCCGCCCTCCACCTGTGCCCGCGCCACCTGCAACAATGTGTCGTAATCGTCTGCCAGCAGCGCCTGCTTCACTTTGCGGCTGCCCTGCGAGTTCACCCGTTCGCCGACGATCAAAGGCGCTGGTACCTGTTCGAGCGAGTTGGCGCGCATGGCTGAGGCGACCAGCAGTCGCGTCCGCCGCTTCGTCTCGTCGGGGAAGGTGATGAGCCGCTGCTGTGGATTTCCCCGGTGAGCGGGATTGAGTTCGTCCAGATGGGCGACGATGCTGGCGATATGCTCCGGAGTGGTGCCACAGCAGCCACCGATGATGTTGACGCCAAAGTTGCCGACGAACTCGGCGAGTGCCGAGGCGAACGGCTCCGGCTCCATCGGATAGATGGCGCGGCCACCGACGTTGAGCGGTAATCCAGCGTTGGGGATGGTCGAGATGGGTAGCGGGATATTCTCGGTGAGGTACCGCACCGGCTCACGCATATGCTCTGGTCCGGTCGAACAATTGAGGCCAACGATATCGACACCGAGGTGATACAGGATCGCCGAAGATGCCGCGATATCGGTGCCAAGCAGCATACGTCCGGAGGTATCGAGCGTGACCTGCGCCTGAATCGGCACGCGGCGGCCCGCCTCTGCCCAGGCGCGACGAATGCCAGTGATGGCGGCGCGCACTTCCAGAATATCCTGGCTGGTCTCGATCAGCAGCAAGTCAACGCCGCCGTCGATCAGCGCCACCGCCTGCTCGCGATAGAGTTCGGCAAGCTGCTGGTAGGTGATATTGGAGAGCGAGGGATCATCGGAGGAGGGTAGCATGCCCGTTGGCCCCATCGAACCCGCGACGAAACGAGGCCGCTCGGCAGTGCTGAACTCGTTGGCTGCCTTGCGCGCCAGTTGGGCCGCGGCCTTATTGATCTCATAGGTGCGCTCGCCCAGGGCATAGTCGTCTAGTTTGAGGCGTGTGCCCGTGAATGTGTCGGTTTCGAGCACATCCGCGCCCGCGGCAAGATATGCCCGGTGGATGTCGCCAATGGCGTCGGGGCGGCTGATCGCGAGGATTTCGGGGCAGCCATCCAGGCTCTCGCCGCCATAATCCTCCGCGGTCAATCCAAGATTCTGAATCATCGTGCCCATCGCGCCATCGAAGACGATTACACGCTGCCGCACCGCCTCAAGATACCGGCTCACCTGGGACATAGCACTTCCTCACCTGAAATATCGCATTGATATGGCTTCGCTCGTAATTCGCTCGTTACTAAGCAGAGCGTAAAACAGGGCTGTAGGTTTCGTCCCAGTATACCACTGAAGTACCGGCACACAGCTGTGCACTGCCCTTACCCTGCCCCCTCGCGCCGCCGCCAACCGTGCTATACTCCTACCGGCGTGGCCGCGATGACGTTAGCTACAGCGATGCATACTCCAATCGCAGTCTGATATACGACAAACACATAGGAGTGAACGAGCGATGAAGCTGGTAACCTACGTAGCCAAAGGCGCGGCGCACTTCGTCGAGGGGCGGGCGGGCATCCTGGTCGGCGAGCGGGTGCTCGATCTGGCGGCGCTGGGAACCTGGGCCAGCCGCAACGGCGTCGCGCTGCCGCAGGTGAACGGCGCGGCTGGGCTGCCGACGACCATGCTGGCGCTGCTAAACATGGGGCAAGATGGCATGGCGGGCGCACACGCAGCCCTCGAAGCAGCAGGCAAAGCGCGCACAGACGATCTGAGGGAACAGGCTGGTGAGACGCCCGTAGCTCGTGCGATGAGCGCCATCGAGCTCCGCACGCCCGTCCCCAATCCGGCGACCCTGCGCGACTTCTATGTCTTCGAGCAACACGTCAAGGCGGCGCGGGCACGGCGCGGCGTGGGAATGATTCCGGAGTGGTACGAGATTCCGGTCTTCTACTTCTCCAACACCTCTGAACTGTATGGCGCGGAGGAGCCGGTACCGTATCCACGACACAGTCACGAAGTCGACTTCGAGTTAGAAATGGCGGCGGTGATCGGACGCGAAGGACGCGATATCGCCGCCGAGGACGCGCCCGGCTACATCGCGGGCTATATGGTGATGAACGACTGGAGCGCCCGCGATCTCTGGCGCAAAGAGCAGCCGCTCAACATGGGGCCAGCCAAAGGCAAAGACTTCGCCACCTCGCTTGGTCCATGGCTGGTGACACCCGACGAACTGGACGACGTGCGGATCGGCTCCGGCAAAGACGAGCGCTACAACCTTGAGATGCGCGGCTGGATCAACGGCGACCAACTCACGCTCGACAACGCGAAGACCATGTATTATGGCTTCCCGCAGATGATCGAGCGCGCCTCCGAAGGCGTGCGACTTCGTCCCGGCGACGTGATCGGCTCAGGCACATGTGGCACAGGCTGCATTCTGGAGCTTGGCACGGAGCGCCACCGCTGGCTGCTGCCCGGGGACGTCGTGGAGATGGAAATCGAGCGGCTGGGGATGCTGCGCAATACGCTGACCGGCGAGAGCACGGAGGGCCGCTAGCGATGCCGATGCCAACGCCACCCAAACCGGGAGAGGAACCCACCAGCGAATCGGAACTGTACCGCTACCATCTGCGCCGGCTAGTGACGTGGTATCTCGAAGCGCTCGATCCGCTTCCTGAAGAAGCATTCGCCTGGAAGCCGCCCGTAGCGCATGCGAATTCGCTGGCGGCCATCTGCTCGCATGCCATCTCATCCGCCGAATGGTGGGTGCTGAGTTGCGTCGGTGACGGTTCCATTGACCGCGACCGCGACGCCGAGTTCGCCACGCTGCCAACCTGGGCCGAGCTACGTCCGCGTTTCGTCAGCTTTCTGGCAAACGCCGAATCGCTGCTGAGCGGGATGTCCTCGGAGCAGCTTGCCGAGATCAGCCGCCATCCTGCGGGCGACCGGATGAAGCGCCGCTGCCTGACGCATACCGTCGAGCATATGGGATTGCATCTCGGCCACGTCGAAGTGACCATTGACTGGCACACCTGGCAGCGTGCGACGCGCGTGGGCTGACGCGCCCGCACGTGACCTCTGGCATGGGGCAACCATCCTACTGAGCGCCGTTCTCGCCCGCACGCATGCTATACTGCCGCAGAATCGACGCCGCATATGGGCCGGTCGGGGTCAGACATTTTCCGCTTTTCGCGCCGCACGCGGGAATTAGTAGTGTTGAAGATGTCTCCCCAAACGGCATAGCGCCGACACACACATCAGGCAGTGAAGGCAACATCGTGCGAATCACCAGGGTCGTACTCGAAAATATCAAGAGCTACAAGAACGCAACCATCGAACTTCCAGCGGGTACCGTCGCCATCCGTGGCAAGAATGGCGCGGGGAAGTCGACACTGGTGGAGGCCATTGGCTTCGCGCTCTTCGACGCGCTGACCTACACGCAGGCGCAGTTTGTCCGCGAAGGCGAGCGCATTGGTGTCGTCACCATCAGCTTCATCTCCGCGCTGGACGAACGTGAGTATCAGGCGGTACGGCGCTGCGGCGGGGCGTCTGAATGGTACATCTACGACCCTGAGATGCAGGATCGTGTCGCGGAGCAACGCACCGATGTAACCGACTTCCTGCGCCGCCATCTTCGCATCGAGAGCGACCTGAGCCTGAGCACGCTCTTCAACGACGCCATCGGCGTACCACAGGGAACCTTTACCGCCGACTTCTTACAGACCGCCGCCAACCGAAAAAAGAAATTCGATGTGCTGCTCCAGGTGGAGGATTATCGCAAAGCGGCGGAAAAGCTTCTCGACGCGAACGGTGTGCTGAAGGAGCAACAGCACGAACAGGATCGCCTCATCGACGCGCTCGAACGCGACACCGCGCAGCTCGACGGCAAACGCGCCGAATTCGAGGACGGCCGCGCCCAGGAGCGCTCGCTGACGAAGCGGCTCGCCGAACTGCAGCGCGAGACCGAGAAGCTCGAAGCCGAACGCAAGACGCTGGAGGAACAGCAGCAGGAGGTGATGCGACGCGACGGCATGGCGCAGGTCGCCAGAGCAGAGCATGAGGGCGCGGAATCGCGACGCATGGAAGCCGAAAATCAGCTTCGTGATGCCGCCGAGGCGATGCGCATCTGTGACGAGACGCGGGCCGACCACAGCGAATTCGTCGTCACCGAGCAGCGAACTGCCCAGGCACACGAGCGGCAACAGCAGCGATCGCTCCTCCGCGAACAGCGGGCAGATGTCGCGCGCGATCTGGAAGGCGCCCGGCGCGATTTGGTCAATGCGCGGGAAAACCTGGCAGCGTCGGAGGCAGCGGCACGCGATCTGAAGCGCATGGAGCCGCTAGCAACCCGGCAACTGACGCTCGAAGGCGAGCGTACGGCAGCACACCAGCGCGTGACCCGGCGCGACGAACTCACCAGCCAGCGGGCGCGTATCGCGGGCGAACTTGAGATGGCGCAGCGAACCTACACGCAAGACGAGCGCCAAATCGCCCAGCTTGAAGAACTCCGTCCTGAGGCCGACGCGCTGAACGAGCGACGCGCCCAACTCGAACAAGCGCAGGCGGCACAGGCCACCTGGGAATCCAAAACGGCCCGGATGGTGGCGGTACAAGCGGAACTGCGCGACCGGCAGCAGAAACGCGAGAAAGTCGAGCAACGCGAATCCAAGGCGGCGGCCAACCTGCACAAGATTCTGGCGCAGCGCGATATTGTAGACGGGTTTGCGGCGCTCGTCGCCGAACAGAAAGACCTCGATGGCAAGATGCTGCAGGTGAAGGCGCGTATCGAGCAGAATCGCCTCTCGCGCCAGCAATCTGATAGGGGTAACTGTCCGTTCCTGGGCGAGCCGTGCTTGAACATTCAGAAACGCGGCGAGAACAGCCTCATTTCCTACTTCGACCGCATGATTGCCAGGGACGAGCACGACCTGGTGCCGCTGCAGCGGCGAGCCGATGAGCTCACCACGCAGATGGAACATGCGCGTACGGTGCTGTCCTGGTGGGAGCGGCGCGGTGAGTACGAGGACTTGCAGAAGCAGGCTGCCGAGGACCGCGAGCAACTCGAACGCGAAAGCAGCGCGCTCACCGCCGAACAAGAGCAGCTTCAGGCCGCGATCGCCAATGGCCACGATCGCCGCGCGATGGACGCAGTACGCGCCGCCTATAAACGCAGCGAGTCTGCAGCGCTCCAGTGTGCCCGACTGCCCGACCTCCAATCACATGCCAGCGAGGCCGGTACACGACGCGATGCGCTGACCAGTGAGATCGAGCGGATAGCGGGCGAACTGAAGGCGCTTGAGTCCGCCAGCGCCGACCTGGAACGCATCGAAACGCAGCTTGTCGCGCTCGGCGATCCGCGCTCGCAGGTGGCATCGTTACGATCTGTGGTCGCTGAACACAGCGCCAGAACCGATCGGGTGCGGCGCTCGGAGAACGAGACGCGGCGATACGAAGCGCAAATGGCAACCTTTGACAAGCAGCTAGAGCCATTTGCGACGCTCGATGCGGAAATTGCCCGGCTGCAAGAGGCACGCGACCGGACAAGTGCGGGCCACATGCGCTATCTGCGCTACGAGCATCTCGCCGCGCAACACGGCGAGCGTAAAAAGGCGCACGCAGACGCAGCGCAACAGGCGCATGCCGCGGCTGCCCGGAGCGCCAAAGCCGAACGCGATGCCGAACAAGCGCGGGCGCGTTTCGACAGCGAGCGGCTACAGCAGATCGTTGCGCGAGGAGATGCGGTACGCGGCGAACATGGTCAGAAGACCGAGGCGCTACGCGCGATTCAGGAACAGGGTGAGCGACTCGCGCGCGAAATCACCCGCATCGAGGCGCTACTGGGCGACCTGCGCGCCGCCCGTGACGAACGCCAGACGCTGGATGAACTCGGAAGGATGCTCCAGCAATT
Source organism: Ktedonobacteria bacterium (assembly GCA_027307065.1). Taxonomy (GTDB): domain Bacteria; phylum Chloroflexota; class Ktedonobacteria; order Ktedonobacterales; family JADMIN01; genus DAHUXT01. The sequence goes on along the minus strand of DAHUXT010000008.1, from coordinate 13,960 downwards.
CCGCGACACCATCAAGGAGGCAGGGCCAAACATTCTCAAGGCGCAGTTGCATGCCATCTCGATCGAGGCCAATCGTATCTTCGGCGAGATTTTGGGCGACCGCACCGCCGAACTCTCGTGGGAGGCGGATTACGAGGTCGTCCTGCGACGCGATGGCCGCGAACGCACCTTCGCCCAGTTGAGCGGCGGCGAGCAGATGAGCGCGGCCCTGGCAGTGCGATTGGCGTTACTGCGGCGTCTTTCACGACTAGATGTCGCGTTCTTTGATGAGCCGACCCAGAACATGGACGGCGACCGTCGCGGCAATCTGGCCGAACAGATCCGTCGTGTGCGCGGATTCGACCAGTTGCTCGTCATCAGTCATGATGACACCTTCGAGCAGGGTCTCGATGGCGTTATTCACCTGGATAAGCGCAACGGCCAGACCGTGCTTGACGACGATGAGACACTCATCCCAGTGTAAGCGCCTGGTTGTTTGTGATGGCGGTACAATAGTGGCTGATGGCTCGCAAGGGAGCCGACTCGGCAAGACGAAGGATGTTGTGGGGAGGTGACAATGGACGGCCAACGAGATCAGCGGACCGACGGGCAACATGATGAAGCGTATACGTTCTCGATGAAGATTGGGAGCGATCAACCACAGCCAGACCAGGAATCACATCTGATGCCTGGGCCATCGGCCATCGTGCCGCCGCCTCTCACGCCCGCTCCGCAGACCCCGACGCCCCAAACGCCCCAAACGCCCGCAACCCAGGGCGCACCCGCGTCGTACCCGCCACAGCCACCCTACCCACCATCTGCACAGAACTCACAGTACCCACAGTATCCCCAGCAACCAGCATACCCACAGCAGCCCGCCTATCCGCCGAACCCGCAATACCCGCAATATCCACAATACCCGCAGTACCCACAACAGTACCAGCCATTTCCAACACCGTCGCAGGCGCCAGCGAGCATGCCGCTGAGTCAGGCGATTGGAGGCTATGGCCAGCCTTCAACCCCCTATCCGTCGCAGCCCCCAATAGCGCCTATCCCGCCGGTTACGCCCGTTGCGCGTGGCCCGCTGGGGAGGCCGTTTTCAGCGCCGCAGTCATTGCTGGTTGTGCTCGGCAGCGCCGTGATTCTGGCACTGGTGTTTGCTGTGCGCGTCGTGCTGCTTGGCGGCGACTGGTCCGATGGGGCGCTGGCCGTCGGGATTGCCGCGCTCGCGCTGGCCGCGGTGACTATCGTTGTCACGTTGATGCGCGTTGCCGCCGGTCGGCGCTCGGTCGTGTTCGCACTGCTCTCGCTCGTGCTGCTGGTGGCGCTCGCGGTTACTGGCGCGGCTGGCCTCATCGCCAGTCCATCACTCCATCAGGTGCAGGCACAGGTGCTCGAACAAAACGGCCAGTGGGGCGCGGCGATCCGCGAGTATACGTTGATTGGCGAAAAAGGGCCGAATGCGCCTGACATCGCGCGCGTAGAGACCGCCTGGGGTGAGCAGTTGCTGGCGCAGCACAACTATCACGGCGCGCTCCAGCACTTCCAGACCGTGCTCGACGATTATTCGAAGAGTGGCGATGCCGTAACGCGTGCCATGAAAGGGCAGGTGCTCGCCTATGCCGCGTGGCTACAGAATGATCCCACGACCGTCCCCTATCGCGACGCCATCGACGCGCTCGCCAATTACACGCCCGGATCCGACTGCGCCAGCGACTGTCAGGCGACACTAGCGCAGGCCGCCGCTCAGGCGTACTACCTCTATGGCGTCCAGTTGATGTCGCAGAAGCAATACTCAAAGGCAATCGCCGAGTTCACGAAGCTGATCGCGAATTATGGCTCCAGCACATATGCCAAGCAGGCGCACGGAAAAACAGCCACCGCGCTGTTCGCCTACGGGCAGCAGCAGATCAGCTCGCAGGATTGTACTGGCGCGGTGAGCTCGTACTCGACGCTGGTATCCACCTATAAAGATACGCCGGAAGCTTCCAGGGCGCGGGCTGCGCTCGACGCGCCGCAGAATGTGACCGGTTTTATCGCGAACGCGCCGACCAACCCGTCGCCAGACGTGCACCTCTCGAAGCATATGGACTTCAACGCGTTCTTCTTCTCCGACGAGTATACGACGACACTCGACCCGAAGACGGGGGCATTCACCTTCAAGAATGTCAGCCAGGGTACCTACTTCCTGAGCACGTCGCGACCGGTCGCGGGTGGAGTGGATTACGGCGCCTGGTGGGCGGATAGCTCGCATACCGCATTCTTCTCGTTCGCTGTCACGCCGCTCTGCCCCACACAACTTGGCACCTTCCATTGATGAATGGACGCCCAGAGACAGGTGAATAGCGGCGCGGCGGAGGCATGAAGGAGAGTGCGGCTGCATGGCGAAGTACCGGGGACGGCGATCGGTTTACGCGAGACCGTCCCAGCAAGATCAATGGTCTCAACGCGCGCCCGGCGGCTATTCTTCCCGGCGACGAGGACGACCATTGCCGCTGTGGTCGAAGGGTAGCATCGTCGTCGGCGTGACGTTGGCGTTAGTGGCGGCGTTTCTCACCCGCGCTTTCCTGCAGCATGGCGACTGGACCGATGGCATGCTCGCGGTGGCGCTGGCTGCCGGGCTGCTAGCGATTGTCACGCTGCTGGTCGGGATTACGCGGGCATTGGCTGGCCGCCGCGGACGTTCGACGGTGCTCCAGACGCTGATACTCATGGTCAGTTTGCTGACGATCGCAGTCGGAAGTTTCGCCGCGGCGCCGTTGCTGCACAGAGCACAGGCAGAGAATGCCCAGCGTCAGGGTCAGTGGGCGGAGGCGGCGGCTGAGTTCGCGCTCGGCGGCGAGCATGCCCCGAACGCGCCGGGGATCGCGGGCGCCTTGGTGGCGTGGGGCGAACACGAGCTGGCGCAGAAACGCTACGCGAACGCCGCCGACAAACTGGTCGCGGTCGCCACCACCTATGCGGAAAGCGGCCACAGCATCGTGACCCTGGCATGGCGCGATCTCTACCGTGTCTACAGCGCGTGGATTCAGACCAACGCTGACGACGTCACCTACGGCGGCGACGGTGGCGCGCTCGCGGCGTTTCAGCAGTATCTTGCCGACCCGGCATGCGACGCGGGTTGCCAGACACAGATGCCGCTGGTGCTCGCACAAGCCCACTTTCGCTATGGTCAGCAATTGATGGCAGGCCAGCAGTATGCCGAGGCCAAGGCGCAGTTCGAGGATGTTATGAGCCAGTACGCCAGCAGCGTGTACGCGAGCCAGGCGCGCGCTGCGGCGGCCAGCGCGTATCTCGCGCTCGGCAAACAGCAGATCACCGCGCACAACTGTAGTGGCGCGGTCGAAAGCTACCGGACACTGGTAGCACGTTACTCCGGCACACCAGAGGCCGCCACAGCTCGGACCGCCCTTCACGCGCCTCAGCCGGTCAGCGGAACATTCAGTGGCTTGCCGACGAATCCGGCGCCGACGGTCGCGCTCTCGCTGCACGTTGATGTCTCGGGCTTCCTCTTTTCAGATGACTATACCGCCACGCCCGATGCCAGCGGCGCATTCACACTGCCAGGCGTCGCCCAGGGCAATTACAACCTCTCGACGCGTCGTGACGTCAACAACAACGTCAGTTATACCTACTATCATGACAGCAAGGGCAACCTGTTCACGGTTCACGTTGGGCCGCTGTGTCCGGTGCAATTGGGCACAATCGCCTTTAAGGCGTAGGAGTCTGCACATGCTCTATACCGAGAAACTGGTCGCCGAGTTAGAGCGCAAACGAGCGCTGTTCACCTCCTACGACGAAACGTATGGTCAGCAGCGCGACGCCTGGCGGAATGCCCTTGCCGCGATTGGCACGCGCCATCCCGATGCGGCGACCCTGCGACAGGCGATCGATGCCTCGCTGGCGAACGCCGAACGTCCGCATGCGGCGGGCGCTCTGCCGACGAGCGAGTATGATCGTTGGCGCCAAGCGGGACGTGTCGGGCCACCGGTGCTATCGTTTGGGCACTCTTTCGCCCACCACGAGGAATCGCGCGCATGGGCCGAGGGCGTGCGCGGCATCACCACGTTCGCGGTGGACGGCAGCCAGCTACTGCCCTGGCGCGATGCATCGGTTCCGGTGGCGCTGGTGCAGTCGGCCATCTTCGAGAATCCCCACCAGCCGCCCGCGCCGTATCTCAAGGATGTGCGCACGGAGCTTCTTCCGCCCGAAGACCTGCTGGTCAGCGAGCCAGAAATGATGAACGCGCGCACCAACGAGGCTGCCGGCTACTCTGAGCGGATCGTGCATCTTCGGCGTTTTGAGCTAGAGGTGAGTACGCTTGTCTCGCGACTGGAATATCACGCGGCGCGGCGCCAGGAGGGACACGGCGCGCCCGTGGTGGCGCTCTTCGACGGCAGCCTCATCGTCTCGTTCGCTCTCAAGATGCCACCGCCCTACCCCGACCGCTACGCCGCCGCCGCCCAACGGCTGCTCGACGTCTCGCGCCGCACGCGCATCCCGCTGCTAGGTTACATCGATACGAGCTACGCCCGCGATATGATCACGATGCTGCGGACGCTCACTGGCGGCGAATTACCCCCCTCGCATGGAATTCATGACGCGCTGCTCTGGGGCGACGCGCTGGAATGGGGCGACCGAACACCGGCGTTTCTCTCGGCGCGCGAGGATCTGGCGGCCATGGGCTATCGCGGCGGCGCGGATGCCGTGGCGTTCGTCTATCTGCGCGCCGCGAGTGACCGCCCGCCCGCGCGGGTGGAGTTTCCGGCGTGGCTGCTGGAGGATGGGGAAGTCCAACTCGACCGCGTGATGGATGTGCTGCGCGCCGAGATCATCACCGGCCAGGGCTATCCCTATTCCATCGAAGCGGCGGATGCCGTCGCCGTCATCTCCACTGAGGACCGCGCCCGCTTTTACGCGCTTTTCCAGCAGTTTGCCGAACGCGAAGGACTCGACTTCACCTTCTCGCGCAAGGCGCTGAGCAAGAGCCGCCGGCGGGTATGAGAACCATGCCGGAGCTTGAATGCCCATTCGCCGTAGGGTTCATCCTACGGCCTGCTCGCCCTACGACAACCGGACCGGAGCTTGAATGCCCCGGCGAATAACGTCGCACGCTGGAGCGCAATCGCCTCATTCGCCGTAGCGTTTACCCTACGGTCTGCGTGTCAGTCGCTGCCGAAGTCGCTGGGGAACCAGCCAGTTGCTCGCGCAGCCGATAGCGCTGAATCTTGCCGGTGGCTGTCTTCGGCAATTCTGGGACGAACGAAATCCAGCGCGGGTACTTGTGTGGCTGAAGTGTCGTCTTTACATGCTGCTGGAGCGCTGCCTTCAGCTCGTCGGTTGCGGGCTGGTCCTGCTTGAGCACGACGAACGCGTGTGGCTTCACCAGTCCATCGCCGTCTTCCGCGCCTACCACGGCGGCCTCCAGCACGGCGGGGTACGCCACCAGCGCTGCCTCGACCTCAACCGGCGACACCCATTGGCCGCTGACCTTGAGCATGTCGTCCGAGCGCCCGCCATACCAGAAGTTGCCCTGCTCGTCCTGGTAGTATTTGTCACCGGTGGCGATCCAGGGTCCGCTAATGGTTGCCTTGGTGCGCTCGTGCTTGTTCCAGTATTGCGAGCAGATGCTGTCGCCGGCGATCAGTAGATTGCCGATCTCACCACGTGGCAACGCCTCACCGTGCTCATCCACAATCCTGGCCTCGTAGCCGGGCACGACCTGGCCCGAACTACCGGGGACCACCTGGCCCGCGACATTCGAGAGAAAGATGTGCAGGATCTCCGTGCTGCCGATGCCGTCCAGAATCTCGACGCCAAACCGCTCTTTCCAGCGGGTGAATAGCTCAGCGGGCAGCGCCTCACCCGCCGAGACACACAGCCGCAGCGACGAGGTATCATAGCGCGTCTCAGCGTCGGGCATAGCCAGCATCGCCGCGTAGAGCGTCGGCACGCCGAAGAAGACCGTCGGCCGCTGCTGGGCAATGACCGAAAAGGCGACGTCCGGCGTCACCCGCCCCGGATAGTGGATGGCGCTCGCGCCCGCCGCAAGTGGGAAATACAGGCCGTTGCCGAGACCATACGCAAAGAAGAGCTTGGCGGCAGAGAAGGTGATGTCGTCTGGCGCGAGTTGCAGTATCGGTCGCGAGTAGTGTTCGACGCAATATTCCATATCGTGCTGCAGGTGGACGCATCCTTTAGGAAATCCCGTGCTGCCAGAGCTATACAGCCAGAGGGCGGCGTCGTCGCGTGTCGTTGGCGCGGTGGCCAACGTGGCGGATGACCCAGCGAGCAGCGCCGCAAAGTCTACCGCGCTGGGATCAACGCCAGCGCTGGGCGTGTCGTCGCGATTGACCAACACCACATGTCGTACAAAGGGCATCTGGCGGCGAAGCGGCGCGATCTGCTGCCACAGATCGGCTTCGGCCACGAGCACACGCGCGCGGCTATCGTTGAGGAGATACAGATAATCCTGCGGGCGCAGTTGTGTATTGAAGGGAACGGCTACCGCCCCGGTACGCATCGCCCCGAAGAAAGTGGCGGCAAATTCCGGTGAGTCGTAGAGCAAGATCGCCACACGCTGCTCCATCTCCACCCCAAGTGCGCGCAGCCCATTGCCAGCGCGGTTCGCCATGCCGGTTAGTTGCGTGTATGTCAGCGTCTCGTTCGCGGTGCGGATCGCGGGACGATCTCCCCATCCGCGCGCCAGTGCGCCATCCAGGAAGACGGCGGTAACATTGTACTGATCTGGCATACCTTGCGCTGAACTGTCTGCAGTGGCGGTTGGAGCTTCGTGCGCCATGGCGATACCTCCGGCGAAATTCCGACGCGGCATCGCGCCGGGAAACAATGTGGCGGTTACAGGTGAGTATAGCTGTCTGAGCAGAGGCGGTCAAACGTGGATACGCGCACGTGGATATCGGTGCGATAGACAACCATGCAGATTCACGCGCACCTTGGCCCGAAATGTGCTGATATTGCTTTCAGGGCTACAGGCAGACTGTGAACAGGCGACCATGATCGCCGCCCTTTGGTTTTCACCGTACTGTCGAGACTGTCGAGCGTTTTGGGAAGACACCTATTCGGAAGGATGAGTGACATGGCACAACGGACGGTAACACAGCGACGCAAGGGGCGTGGTCGCGGGTTCGCTTCGATGGATCGCGAGAAGCAACGCGAGATTGCCAGCCGGGGTGGTCGCGCCGCCCATGAACAGGGCACCGCTCACGAGTGGACGAGCGACGAGGCTCGCGTTGCGGGTCGCAAGGGTGGGTCATCGAGCCATAACAACAAGGTAGAAGGGTAGTAGTCCATTCACGACGATCGGTAAATAGTCAGCGGCCCCGTCTCCAGACGCTGGAAACCGGGGCCATAGTGTTATGCGTTCCCCAACACACCTGCGATGGCCGAGGCGAAGTCACTGTCGAGCGCCGCCACCGCGCGCAAGAGGCCAAAGCAGCCTGCCAGCATCATATCACCGTGGGGCGTCGCTTCGTAGGGGGCGAGCGAAGATCCACGCAACAGGGCGCGCCGTGGTCCTGTTACCGCGAAGAAGGGCGTCGCGCCATTGGCCTGCGTCGGTGATTCGAGGGTCAGCGCGCCGTGTCCACTGTCGTCAAAGATGCGCGCGTTGGTGAGCGTGCCCGCCGCCAGCTCGCGCAAGTAGCCTTCGAGCTTGGCACGGTCGAGAATACCGGTGTGATGCTCGAAGAGTGCGAGGATTTTCCCGGCGCGGAGATGAAACGCCAGTGTGTGGAAGTTGCCAATATTGGCAACAAGGCACTCGTCGTGGCCACGCACCACCGGATCTTCGAGCGCGCCCGCAAGCGCAGCCGCTCCGGTATCCATCACAAAGACGGGCATGTCGCCGTACAACGCCGCATCGGCCCCCACCGCCGCCAGCCGCGTGAGGTCGCCGGGCAGGTCTTCGGCGCGATAGGCAAACGCGAGCGCATCGGCACGCTGACGCACCCGCTCGGTGATGGCGTCGAAGCGAAAAGCGCGGTCGCTCACGCCAGGCGGGGCAGCGCCATGATCGAACGCGGCGACGGCCACGGCGTCTACGACCGGATCAACGCCAAACGCGGTGAGGGCCGAGCGAATGGCGGCTCCATCGAAGTCGCGCATCGTCAGTTCGACCAGCCGATCACCCTCGCGCTCGCGGATGCGCAGCGCCTCGGCGTCATCCACAATGCGCAGTCCCTCACGCTCGACCATGCGCAGATCGTCGTCAAGCGTGCGGGCGGCATCGGGCGTGGCATAGCAGGGGAATCCAGCCTGGGCGAGGTCGCGGGCTGCCCAACCACAGGGGCCGCCGCCCATCGTGCGCCCGGTGAGCAGCACGGGTCGCCCATCAGCTGTTGCCTGATGGATGCGCTCGGCGACGATGACCGTGGGCGATGGCATCACCATCTGAAAGCAGTTCTCGATGGTGCGGTCGCTCTCGAACAGCAGGATGTCCTGTGTTCCGGTGCCGACGTCTACCGCCAGCACCCGTTTGCGCCCGTTTGCGCGCTCGCCATCCGTACTAGCCATCGCTAGCGCCCGACCGCGTCGCCAAGATTTATCACCACCGCGGGATGATCTCGGTTCAGGCGGAGGTTCTCTCCATTGACAGGGTCAGATGTCTGGAACAGGATACCGTCATCGACGCAGACGCGCAGCAGGTCGCGCGCGGAGTCGCGTGTCAGACGGCCACGGAAGCGGTTCTTGGGATTGTATGGGTCGCCGATGAAGTTGGCGACGCCACTCACCGTGCGCCATGACCAGTGACGATCAATATAGTCGAGGAACTGGATGAACCCTTGCTCGTCGGGCATCACCGGGCCAGTGGGCGCCGTAAACGCCGGGCCGTAAGTGGCTGGGTGTGGCACAACACCTCGGTGGTTCGACATCTGCGGCGAGAACATCGCTCCGCCCGTACCCAGCGGCAGAAATTGATCGGCGGCGGCCATCAGATCGCGGCTGACCGTGCCGGGGATGCCGACGATAATCACGTGCTTGTTCAGCCGGAGTTTGAGACGGGCGCAGATGCGGGTGAAATCGCGGTCGCCGCTCATCAAAATGAAGGTGCCGATGGAGGGGCGGTCGAACACTGTCTCGATCATGTCCATCAGCATGTTGAGGTCGACGGTGCTTTGGGTGATGATTTGCTGCTGCTGTGGCTGGTAATAGGTGTTGGCGGTGCCGTTGTTATTGAAGGTAAATCCTGAGTCGAGTTGCTCGTGCTGGCTGCCGCCATCGGTTTCATCGCTCGCCATGCCGGCATCGTCGAGTTCCTCGTCTTCGTCCTGGCTGCCAAACGTAGCATCAGTCTCGTGCGACGTATCCTCGCCAGCATAATCGTGGCCCATTTCATCGTCGCTGTCAGACTCACTCGCGCCGTCGCGATAGAGGTCCATTGGCTGTTCGAGTTCGTCGTTCTCCTCGTCGGCGTAGCGATCTTCGCCCGCGGCCTGCGCATCGCGGCGGTCGTAGAAGTTCACCTGAGAGTTGTACGGCGCGCCGTTGTTCTGGCGGAATCGCTCGCGCACCTTCGCCGGACAGTCAACACGATCGATCATGGCGGCCATCAGGCTGCCTTTGAAGAATTCTGGTTGGCGGGTCCAGTCAGCATAGGCGCGGGCAACCATGATAGTGCCGAAGCGTCGCGCGATGCCGATCAATTCCTGCGGATCAGGCTCGCGGTGCTGCACATTGATCATGCTGTAGCGAATGTTCTCGAAATCGATAAAGAGAGCTATTTCGTCGTTCACAGTAAATCTCCTGCTCATTTCAGCAGTAGACGCGACACTGACTCCAGGGCACCACAATTTTCAGGCAGACTCACACTCGCGGAGAGACCAATCCCCACACCACTCCATCAGCAGAAGCGCTCAGGAACAAAAGTCGAGACTCCAACGTTATGCGCGAACATCCCAAAAATTGCTTCATAGCCCGTGTAAGACATCGCGTAAAGGCACATATAGAACATACACAGGTGAGCATATCACATGCATTTTGGCACGTCCAATCTCGCTCTCATGTACCAGTCGTGGGGAAATGAGGGCGGTAATTGCTGGGAAATAGCACCAGAGTTTGTGCAATTTTGGTGAAAGATATCGCTGGGCAGAGAAACAGGCTAGCCTTTCTGCGGATAGTCCCCACCGGGAGGGAGCGCTATACTGGGGTTGTGGTATATGCCCGTTCGAGAGGAGATCGCCGTGTCCGATGCAGTTGATGCAGCGCAAACCCCGTCAGGTGAGATCACGGCGTTCCTGGCGCGTTACCCGACGGCGATTCGCGAGGTGAGCGAATACCTGCGCCGGGTGATGAAGCAGGCGATGCCTCAGGCACGAGAGACGCTCTACGCCGGACAAAATCACCTTGGGTATGGGTTCAGTGGAAGGATGAGTGAGCGCCTCTGTTATATTTGCCCGATGCGCGACTACGTCCGACTCGGCTTTATGTATGGCGCAACCCTGCCTGATCCCGGCGGATTACTGGCAGGCGAGGGCAAACGGCTGCGGCATATCAAGATCCGGAGCATGGCGGATGCGCGGAATCCATCCATTGTGGCGCTGATAGAGGCCGCCAACGCCCACCGTCACGATGCACCGGCACGATGAACGTCAGAGAAAAAACGAGCCCCTTCCCAATCGATGGGAAGAGGCTGCTGGAACGGCGCATGCTGCTATCGCCGCGGTCATCACACATTCGGCAGGAAGGCGTGATAACCCGTCTGGAGCGTGTAATTGAAGTCACCGGAACAACCGGACCCGCTCAGCCAGTATTGCCACATCTCCGCCTTTTGGCCAGCGAACGTTTCGTTCTGCACGGATGTCTGCCAGTTCTGCACCACTGGCGGCAGCGTCAGGCCGACCGGATCACATGGGGCTGGCATCGTGCCAGAAAGAGGCCCACCGGCGATCCAATAGACGAAGGGAACCTGCGAGACGTAGTTGGCGGGGAACCAGGTCGTCTTGTCATTGTCGTTGATATACACGCCAGGCACGAACTGCGCCTGAGCTATCGTCGTCAGGAAGCCATTGAGCAGTTGCACGTTCTGCGCCTGCTGGTCAGCCGTGGGCTGCTGCGCCCATCCACCGAAGCCGAATTCGACGTCGGCGAAGATCGTAATGCCCGCGATTCCGGGAGTATTGTGCCAAGCGGTAATGGCATCTTGCGCCTGTTGCGCGCCATACGCATAGGCATCTGTCGCGCCTTCTGGTCCGCTAAGCCCCCAGTAGCCATGAACGAAATCCTGGCCGACATAATTCATGGTATCCTGCTGGACACAATTCAGGCTGTACGCGCCAGCCCCAAGTTCCGCCACATAAAATTGCGTGGGCATAAGCTCGGCGGTCGCCGCGGCAAGCGTTGTGCAACTATCGACGCCAAAGGCGCCAGGATAACCAGACGAAGGCAGCAACTGCGCCGCATGTACGCTCGCAATCGGGGTGAGCATGGCGATTCCCGCCATTGTCATCGCCGCGATCGCAACGCGCGCGCCAATTCGCCGCCCCCGCGCACCGTCCCACATCCTCACGAATCCTCGCCACAACGCCATCTGCCTGCTCCTGGAGTCTACTGGCAACCGTGAAAGTGCCTTCCGGCGCCAGCATTGTATGCGTATCTTATGCAATCTGTCGGATGACCGGACCAATGTCCCAAGATGATATCTTTTCGTGCCCTGCAGTAGTGCCTGTGTTTGATTCGCTGCCTGCTTTACGCTGGGAAGCCATAATAGGTTACGCACCGGTGATAAATTCGCAAATTTCGCTGTATGGAACTGCGCGCAGGTTTGGGCATACGAGGGCGTTTGGACGGCTACTGTGAACGTATCACGGCGCGAAGTCGGTCCACAGTGATGCATTTCACACCATGGGGCCAACGCGTCCTATTCCTCCCCTTCCACAGGTCGCTCCGGGTGCTATAATCGGCGTGATGTCACCGTGTGCCATCAATCAGGCATTGAGCCGTGCCTGCACCTGAGATTTCGCAAGGTCATGACTTATGAGTGAGTTGGTGCTAGAGCGATTGCGGCAAGGACCGCTGCTCTGCGATGGCGCGATGGGCACGATGCTCTACGCGCGTGCGAGCGATAGCCAGATGCACGGGCGCTGCTTCGATGAACTGGTGTTGACCAGCCCCGAACTGGTACAGCGCATTCATCGCGAGTACATCCTGGCAGGCGCGCAGATCATAGAGACGAACACCTTTGGCGCAAACGCCGTCAAACTGAGCGCCTATGGCCTGGGCGATGAGGTAAAGCGCATCAATCGCCAGGCGGCGAAACTGGCGCGTGAGGCGCGCGAAGTTGCCGGGCAAACCGTCTTTGTGGCGGGCGCGGTTGGTCCCTCCGGACAGATGCAAATCCCCGACCTTGCGGATAGTGAACCGCGGCTGGCGATCTTACGCGCGACCTTCCGTGAACAGATCGAGGCGCTGATGGAGGGCGGCGTCGAGTTGCTGATGCTCGAAACCTTCAGCAGTGTGGTCGAACTGCGCCAGGCAGTGCTGGCCGCGCGTGAGGCAGGCGATCTGCCGATTGTGGCGCAACTGACCTTCAGCGAAGATGGCACGACGCTGGTGGGCGACACGCCCGAATCGGCGGTGCGCGCGCTGGCGGGACTCGGAGTGAACGTCATCGGCAGCAACTGTAGCCAGGGGCCAGCGGGCATCGAGGATGCCATAGAGCGGATGTCCGTTGCGCTCAGGCAGATTGCTCCCGGCTCCGATGATGTACTGCTTTCCGCCCAGCCGAACGCGGGACTGCCCCAGCGTGTGGAGAATCGTTTCTTCTATGGCGCGACGCCCGCGTACTTTGCCCAGTATGCGCGCCGCTTTGCCGAGAGTGGCGTCCGGCTGATTGGCGGCTGTTGCGGCACCACGCCCACGCATATCGCCGCGATGCGCGACGCCCTGACGGGCTACCAACCGCAGGGAGCCACTCGCGTCTGGTCGGTGAGCGCTCCGCTCGCGGAAATCGAACCCTTTGGCAACGGCGCCCTTTCTGATGACAACGCAGAAGAAGGAACGCGTTTTCAGCGGGCGTTGCGCGCCGGGAAGTTCGTCGTCAGCATCGAACTCGACCCGCCCAAGGGACTCAATCCCTCGAAGATTTTGGACGGCGCCGCGTACCTGAAGACGCGTGGACTCGAATTCGTCAATATTGCCGATAGTCCGATGGCGCGCGTGCGCATGAGCTGCATCTCGCTCTCGCGGCTGCTGCGCGATCACCTCGACGTCGAGACGATCCTGCACTTTACCACCCGCGACCGCAACCTGATGGCGCTGCAATCCGATCTGCTAGGCGCGCACGCGCTCGGTCTCAAGAACGTGCTGGCACTGACCGGAGACCCAGTGCACGCGGGCAACTACCCCAACCTTACGGGAGTATGGGATGTCGATTCGGTGGGGCTGATTAGCCTGTTGCGCGGCATGAACGAGGGCTACGACGCAGGCGGGGCGTCGCTCGGGAAACCCGCGAATTTCCACTATGGCGCGGCGTTCAATCCCAACATGCGCGACGAACTGATCGACGTGGCGCAGGAGCGTGCCCGGCGCAAACTGCTCGCGGGCGATCCGTCCATCATTGACACGACAACCGCTGATGAGCATCTCACCGAGACCGAGCTGGAGATGCGCCGTATGCGGCATAAACTGGATGCGGGCGCGCAGTTCATCATGACTCAGCCGATTTATTCACTCGCGCCGCTGGAACGCTTCTTCGCGGCATTTGGTCCGGTGCCGGTGCCGATCATTCTCGGCATGATACCGCTGCATAGCTCGAAGCAGGCCGAATACCTGCACAATGAAGTACCGGGCTTCGACATTCCCGAAGAGGTGCGCGCCCGGCTGCGCGAGGCAGGCGACCACGCCCGCGACGTAGGCATCGAACTGGCGCACGAAGTGATCACAACTGCGCGCGCGCGCGGACTCATCCAGGGCTGCTACCTGATGCCATCCTATGGCCGCTACGACCTGGTCGGCGAACTGG
>DAHUXT010000089.1 GCA_027307065.1 Ktedonobacteria bacterium | reverse complement strand
TCGCCGCCTTGAGCCGGGGAGCCAGTTTGCCAAGCAATCCCAGCGCCACAATGTAGGGCAGGTCAGTTTCCATGTTTGGTTGATAGGCGCGGTCTGCGACACTGTCGCGGTAGCCACGCCACGGCGCTGCCGCGATATCGCCCTCCACGGTGGTATCGGTAATGGAATAGCCCAGGACGAACGCCGTAATGCTGGCGGCCACAAACACGATCATGCCAATCGCCGCCCAGCCCTCCTTCGACAGCACCAGCAGCAAAATTGCGGCAGCAGTCGCGACCAATCCCAGCGTGCCCGCGATGTAGAGCGGCGCCCGTCGTCTGGCGGCAGACGCGGGGTCGTACCAGCCTTTCTCAATGAGGTCGCGGCGCAAAAGCGACTTCGGCCAACTCCACTGCAAACGCATCCGTGCCAGGTCAGTGCTCGTGAGCGCTCGCCCGTCACCGCTTGCCTGGCCCTCCAGTCCCTTCCAGACGGCGCCCTCATACGCAGTGAGATTGCTACCATCGCCCAGCAGTCGCATCTGCACCTTGTTTTTGCCCACCGGCTCGATGACCAGCAGACCGCGCCGCGCGAAGTCGAGTAGGGTTGACTCGACCTGGCTGTCGTTCACGCGCCCACGAATGAGCGCGCCAGCCATCGCGGGCGAAAGGTTGCTTGGCGGGTTGACCGGATCGAGCGAGACGCCTTCGCCAGCGGTGCTGAGCGGTGGCGCCCGTCGCACACGCACGTAGAGCAGCGCTACCAGTCCTCCAAACAGTAGCGCCAATATATTGAACGGAATGCGCCCGATGAAGGCGGAAGCTACCTGCCAGGGCGGCGGTGGCGGCGGCCCGTAGATCAGATCATGCGCCACCATCTGCAAGCCAGCGGCGATTCCGGCAGCGGTCTGCCCGTCTTGCAGCAGCGGCGTCATCACATCCTGGCGAATGCGGTCCAGTTCAGACTGGGGCAGATTCCCATGCTGATAGTGCTTCTCGCCCGCGTAGAGGACAACCGTGCCGTGGCGCAAGTTCCCCGGCTCCAGATTGAAGAACATCACGAAGCCATCGTGGGCGTTTGGGCGCGACTCGACATTCCAGCGATTCATCAGATCGATCGCATCTTGCAGCGTCTGCTCCGCTGTGGCGGAACGCACCTGTAGGTAGACCACTGTAGGCGCGCCAGCCCGGTCAACCGCCGCGGCGTCTGAATCGAGCGTTGAAACCTCTGCCGGCGTGAGCAGATGGGCGCAGTCATAGATGTGCTGGCCCACGACCGGCCCGGTGCAAGCAGCGTGTGGAGCCGCCGCGGCGACTGAGGCGCCTGTACTGAGGCTCAGGCTGGCAGCTACGATGAACATCACTGGCGCAAGTGCTACGACCCACCATCCATGCGCTCGTTGCCTGGTCATGCGCGCCTCCTGAGAGATCCAAGATTTGCTGGCTCCAGTGTTCGATCACCAGTGATACGAATCAGGCAACCAAGAGTCGCACCGACGCGGCGCGTACGTGTTTTTCGCCTATTTGGCCTGCTCGGACTGCCACTGCGCGAGCAGTTGTCCGGTCTGCGCAATATGTTCATCATAGTGGTCGGTCAACCACCCGAAGATATCGGCGACTGATGTGGGGTAGGGATCGGATCCCGGCGAATAGATCACGTCGCCTTTGCGGTCAACCGTGGCGTCGTCCAGCCCGCGGAAGCGCGCCGTCACCTGCTGGTGGGTCGCGTTCAGGTCGTCCAGCATCGCAGCGCGATCCGCGCCGGTGGGCTTCGTTGTGACGAGACGCTGATGCAGCGCCTGCTCGTGCGCCATAGTGTTGGCATCGGTGGTGAGGTCCACCGCGCCAAAATTGGCGGCAGACAGGCGGTCGAAGACGTTGAGATAATGGTTCATAGAGTCTTGCAGGTGCAGCGGCAAAACGCCCAGCGCATACTCATCGCCGGGAGGCGTATAGGGCAGCGCCTCATCGGAGGCCTGGGCAAACGCCGCGAGAAACGCATCGCGGGCTGCATCGAAACGCGCTACCAGTGACGCCGCCTGTGTGGCTGCTGCATCGCTCATGGTATCTCTCCTCCGGCTCCCCAGCCTGATTGATCGCTACGACGAGACGGCCAGCGAAGCTCTACTGGCCGCCTTCATTTCCCGCCATGGCGCGCGCGATGTCAAGCGGCGATTGCTGCCTGCCCAGACTGGTGCGATGATTCACCAGGGCGCACCGCCAGGGTGATAGCCACGTCACGCCAGGGGGGCGGTCAGCAGATTGAGATGACATTTATCACTGGCGTGCTTCGGGTGATTGCGGGTAATTGTTATCCAGTGCATGCTGTCGGCGGCATGTCACCAAATAGCGCGTTCACCGCTCGCAGCGAGCATCACAAGACAATGGAGCGCAACGTCCATGATACGAATACTGCTGGCCGAAGATCAGGGCATGGTGCGTGGCGCGCTGGCGGCGCTGCTGGCGCTGGAGCCCGACATGGAGATTGTGGCGGAGGTCGCTCGCGGCGATGAGGTGGCCGCCAAGGCGATTGAGAGCCAGCCAGACGTAGCAATGCTCGACATCGAGATGCCCGGCGCGGATGGGTTGACCGCCGCCGCCGAATTGCGCGCAAAGCTGCCATCGTGCCGGGTGATGATTCTGACGACGTTCGGACGGCCCGGCTATCTGCGGCGGGCGATTGAGAGTGGAGCCGTCGGCTTTCTGCTAAAAGACGCCCCAGCGGCGCAACTGGCAGCGGCCATCCGGCGGGTGATGGCGGGCGAGCGTGTAGTTGATCCGGCGCTGGCAATCTCGGCGCTGAGCGAGGGAATCAGTCCGCTGACGGAGCGCGAGCGCGACGTACTGGCGGCGGCATCGCATGGCGCGAGTATCGCCGAGATTGCGTCGACGCTCTACCTCTCAGAGGGCACGGTGCGCAACTATCTCTCAGTCGCGATGCAAAAGTTAGGCGCCCACAACCGCATCGAGGCGGCACAGCTGGCCGAACAAAAAGGCTGGTTATAATACAATCCAGATGCAACGCGAGTGTGCGAGTGTGCGAATAAGGAGGCTACACGATGACCGCTGATGCGCCCAATACCATGCCAGTAGCGGGAATGCCCGCGCCCGACTTCACGCTGCCCGCGAGCGACGGTAGCCCTGTGACGCTCTCGGTGCTCCGTGGCCAGTGGGTGGTGCTCTACTTCTATCCCAAAGATGACACTCCCGGCTGCACCACCGAGGCGTGCAGCTTCCGCGACAACTGGCACACGCTGGAGAAGCGCGGCGTGCGCGTGCTGGGCATCAGCCGCGACAGTGTGAAGTCGCACCAGAAGTTCGCGGAAAAGTATGGGCTGCCTTTCACGCTACTGTCGGACGAGAACGGCGCAGTCACCGAAAACTACGGCGTCTGGGTTGAGAAGAGCATGTACGGCAAGACCTATATGGGCATCGCCCGCGTCACATTTGCCATTGGCCCAGACGGCACCATCGCGCACGTCTGGCCGAAGGTGCATCCAGAGGGACACGCCGCCGAAGTGCTGGCCTTTCTCGACAGCCAGACCAGCGCCAGACCGGAGACGTGTCACCGTAGCGTCATGAAATCGGCGGACTCGGCAGCGGCAACCATCGCGCGGATATCGTCGTAGGCGGCGTCGGCAATCGGTTCAAAGCGGGCCACAAAGCCGCGGTCGAGGGTAGCGCGCGCCTGGGGATCATCACCTATCGCGTAGATCGCGGCGCGAATGTTGTCTTTCAGGGCGGGGGACACGTGACTGGCGACGACCACTGGCTGAATCGTTGCTGGCCCCAGAGCACTGATGATCCGCACATGGGCGGCGAGCTCCGGATGATCGCGCAGTTCGACGGCGAGCACCTGCGAATCGATGGCCGACGCATCCACCCGTCCATCGGCCACCATCCGCAATGCTTCTTGATGGAAGCCCGCCGCGACCACCCGACCAAAGAAGCCGCGTGTCTCGCCCAGCCGCACCAGCGTATAGCGGGTGATGTTGTAGCCAGAGTGCGAATCGGGATCGTTATAGGCCCAGACGCACCCACGCAGGTCAGCAAATGCGCGATAGGCGCTCTCATGACGGACGATCACATCCGAGAAGTAGATGGGCAGGCCGCGATAGCGCTCACCGTGCAGCACAGGCGCGGCAAGCAATTCCACCGGGGATGGACTGTGGCGCGCCAGAGCCACATACGGCAGCCCACAGATGAAGCCGACATCTACCGCGCCCCGCGCAAACGCCGCGAATGACTCACCAACCACCAACTCCACCGGGCGGCGTAGTTGGCGACCCACAAAATCCGCGACGCATTGGTAGACCGGGTACATGTTTGGCGCGAGGTAGGTGGCAAAGCGAAGAGCGCCGCGTGTCTCGCCCACGGTGAGCCTCCATATCCGCCTGGTTGGGACGAGTCACACGATACACACATGGCCGCCGCGATGTCTGTGAGCTACGCCACTGCGCCGCATTGACACTGCCAAGCTCCTTGAATAGCGCCGAACATCATGGTATGCTTGCATCAATAATAACTCCTGAGCGTGGTGTGTGGTGGTGTGCGGATGTGGTCAGTCGCCGTCTGACATGTGGATAATCCTCCATCTGATTATCCCAGCGGCAAGCAGGGCGCGGTGACGCCTCCACCATGAAGTCTGCCGTACGTTGTCGTGTGCTGTGTTTGTGTGGTTCGGCCCCGGATTGCCTCTCCTGTAGGTCCGGTCCTCCGTATGTCCTCGCCTAGCATGGAACGTTTCCATCGTATTGTGCCTCCGCGGCCACGTCCGCAAGAGGGGAGAACGAGGTGCACATCCCGCGAACAACCTACCAACTTGTCGCAACGCCACGGCCCTCGCCAGCGAGTGCGCGACCCCATCGAGGTTACACTGGCCACGCGCATTTCTGGGAGCGCGCGCTATCGCGACGCCAGATCATGAGAACAGCCGCCTTCGGCTCAGCGGTGGTCGTCGGCTCAGGGCTCCTCGCGCCAGGGCTGGCCTTCGCCAAGAAGGGGTCATCGGCGCCCAAGCCCATTCCAGAAACCCTTTTCCCCGGAGCGCCCTTCCATGTGCTTTCGCCGGATAGCGAAGAGCCTTCGACCATTTACGACTTCAACGGCTTCATCGGCGCCACCGAGATCCAGGGAACTGGAACGGGCGATGGCACGAGCGGGCTGCTCTTCGACGTGGATATGCGTTTCATGAAGGGCGTCTATGTTGGCGTCGATGGACTGGTTCACCAGGGCGCATTCAGTTTTGTCTGACTGGACATCTACAAAGGTCAGTTCGACTTTCAAAACTTCTCGACGCAGATCCACGATTTCAACCCTGGCATCTTCCCCTACCCCGACGGGTTGTTCTGGACCGTGCCAATCTCCCCGGATGCCATCCATGTGAATCTGGGCGCAGGAACGGCGTCGTTGCAGGTCACCAATCAACATGTGCGGGACTTCTTCAACATCCCAAACGCCATCAACAATGGCGCGTCGGACCCCGCGACTGTCTCCTATGCGATCAACTGGTTCAATGTGAAGGGTCGCCGCCAGGTAGATAACAGCGATCTGCACGTTTCTGGGCTTTTCCTGGATACCGATGCCAGCATCTCGTGGTCAGGAACGGATAATGCAACCGGCTTCAGTTTCACGACGGATGCCGCCGGACAGACGGTTGTCTCCGCGCAGATCGGCCATGAGAGCAACGGCTCCTTCTTCAACTAGAGCGTTGGCCTCCGGCTGAGCAATCGACGCCCGCCACGGCGGCACATATGAGGGTCACAGACACGTGGCCCTCAACCATTCTCTCCTACGCTGGCGCGGCGCCAGGAAGCGTATGATCAGCCCACTGCTAACCGCATATAGGCGAGCACCAGCGCGATTGAACCGAGTGCGCTGATTGCGAAAAGTATCAGGACGGCGGCATCCTGGGTCGGAGAGATGACGGCAGCCAGGGCGACGGCGCAGAATGGCAGCGCGGCGAGCAACGCGATGGCCCGCGCCTGACGCTGCCACGAGTCGAGCGGGAATGGCCTCCGGTTGGGCTGGCGAAAGCGTGTCCTGTAGCCGTTGACGGCGAAGGTGCAAGCCAGGCCGAGCATGCCGAGGTTCAGCGCAATGACCAACAGACGAGGGTCGTTCGCGAGTCCCTGACGGGAAACTGCTCCTACCGTGATGAACGACACGAGCAGCGCCGAGAACATGACGAGTGACGCGAGGGGGAGCAGCAACCCCAAGATGCCTATGACGCGCAGGAACAGTGGCAATCGGCGTAAATTGAGCATGGACATCTCCTCCTTGCTCGGAGCCAGCCGGTGGTAGTCCGTGCTGATTGGTTGTCTTGACGCATTCTAGCATGGCAGCGGTGGCACACGAGAGGCGGCGCTCCCCCCCCGACGATCAATGGGATGGGTTACGAATAGATGGGCACGGCGCACCTCCGCTCGCACTGCGCATAGACACCCCTGCGCGGACGGAACGCTCAGCGTGCGCCAGGTAGCCACATAACTGACCAACCGTCATGCGCTGCCCATCACCAGTTTACTTGTCTTCGCCGAGGTCAATAATTCCTCGCGTGCAACTACGCCAATTGGCCACGTTGCGCCATGCCTCGCAGACGCCACGCCAGCCCCAGCAGCAGTACGCCGAAGATGATGGCATAGATGCCGATCAACGCGACGACGGCAAGCGCGCCCGTTCCAGGGAAGATGATGAGCAGCAAGCCGAAGAGCACCGATGCCGCGCCGCTGAGAATCAGCAGCCATTCATTGTGAAGCACGCGGCGTAGCTCGATGGCCTCGAAGATCTCCATGATGCCGGTGATAATTGCCCATGCGGCGATGAATGCCAGCAGCACGATACCCGTCACGCCGGGCCAGCGGAATGCGAGGATGCCGATGAGGATACCGGCGATGCCCTCGACGAGAAGCCAACCCCAGTTACGATTGTTCTCGCGCCCACGGATCGCCAGATAGACGGCGATGATACCATCAACGAGCGCATAGGCGCCAAAGAACGCAATCAGCACGATGATGGTGATACTGGGCACTACCAGCGCCAGAATCCCGAAGATGATAGCCGCCAGTCCTCGCAGCCCCACTGCCCACCAATGCCGCGCCAGCAACGTATCCATCGAATCCGTCCCTTCGCTCAGGTGAGACAACATGTAACAAATTTAGGGTAAGTGTACACTATAGCGCAGGCAGCATTCAGGGCGAGGAGGCAGCATGAACTACATCGAAATGGATGGGATGCGCATCGCATATGAGCGGCAAGGCAGCGGCCCTCCGCTGGTGCTGTTGCATGGGGCGTTTGGCTTCGACAGCCAGTCCTGGCGACGTCAGATTGACGCGCTTTCTGACGAGTTTACCGTGGTCGCCTGGGACATGCCCGGCTGTGGCCAATCCTCTGATCCGCCCGAAAATTTTCTCGCGACTGAGTACGCCAACTGCCTCGCCGCATGTATCGACACCCTCGAACTGACCCAGCCGCATGTGCTCGGCCTTTCATTCGGCTCTGTGCTTGCGCTGGAACTTTACCGCCGGTTTCCCAAGGTACCCAGATCACTGGTGCTGGCCTCGGCGTATGCTGGGTGGGTCGGCTCTTTATCGCCTGAGGCAGTCGAACAGCGTCGCCGACTGATCTTTTCATCGCTCGACCTACCGCCAGAGCAATGGGCGAGACAGTGGAGCCCGTCTATGCTCTCCGACAAAGCGCCGCCTGCCCTTTTCGAGGAGGTTGAAGCATCTCTCTCCAGGTTCCATCAAGAGGGACAGCGGAGATTGATCGAGGCATTCGCCCAACAAGACCTGCGCGATGTGCTACCTCATATCTCCGTTCCCACGCTGCTCGTCTACGGCGAGAAAGATTCGCGCTCTCCGCTGAATGTGGCGCATGACATGCACGCGAGCATTCCGAACTCGCGGTTGGTCGTCATCCCCGACGTTGGCCACATGTGCAACATCGAGGCGCCAGAGCGCTTCAATGCCGAGGTGCGTCAATTTCTCCACTCCGTTCCGATGTAACCAGTTGCCAGCATCGGTATGGCTCGCTATGCTGCTGGCGGCGTGATGCGCCCGATGGCATACTGGCCCACCTCGGTGAACCAGAGGTCGCCGTCGCTGCCCGCGATGATGTTGAGCGGACCGCTTCCTGGATGCGCCAGCGTATACTCGGTCAACTTGCCCTGTGGCGTCATCCGCGCGATGGCGTTATTGGTGTTCTCCGCGAACCAGAGATTGCCATCCGGCCCGGTGACGATGCCATACGGGCTACGTGGCGGCGATGGCGGCAGCGGAAACTGCTTGGTCGAGCCAGTGGGTGACATACGCCAGAGACAGTTATCGCCCAGGTCGGTTATCCAGAGATTCTTGTCCGGCCCTACGGTGATGCCAAAGAGGCCACGCCCAATAATGGGTACAGCAAGCTCGCTGATCTTGCCGTCGTAGGTAATGCGGCCGACAAAGTTGCGATAGTTTTCGGTAAACCAGAGCGCGTTATCTGGACCGACCACGATTTGGTCGGGAAAGCTCGCAGCTACGGGCAACGGAAACTGGGTCACTTTCCCGTCGGGCGTCATGCGCCCAATAGCGTTGATACCAGGCTCGGTGAACCAGAAGTTACCATCTTTCCCAGCAGCAAGATCCAATGGGCCGGCATTCACTGGCAGTGGAGTCAATGTGATCTTGCCCGCGGTCGTAATGTGGCCGATGTCGTTATACTTGGGCACGGTAAACCAAAGATTCCCGTCCAGCCCGGGAACGATCGCGTCCGGATTCTGGCCGATAGCCCCAAGCGCGAATGGAGTCAACACAGCCTTCGGCGTAAGACGGTCAATGGTGGGAACGTTATAGATATCCTCTGGCGAGAAGTGTCCAGAGATCCAGATGTTTCCGTCGGCCCCCTGCGCGATGTCGTAGGGATAGCCGTCGTTCTGCGGCACAGCATATTCGGTGATAGGCACCGAGCTGACCTGGGATGTGCTGCCCTGCAAGTTGATCGTGCCTGTGGGGCCGTGGTGAACTGTCGGATCGCTGCAGGCGGTAAGCACAACTGCCAACACAACGGCGAAGAAGCATAGACCGCGAAGAACGGCGGGACGAACGGCTGCAGACACAACTATGCTCCTTTGGCGACCAATGAAAGCCAACGCTCCAAGAAACCCGAATAATGCCGGGCGAAGACGCATCCTGACGATTGCCCATTGTGCTGCGAGAAACCAGGGACGAGCTACGGCGCATGCATCCTGACGAGAAGAGAGACGCTTCATCCCTGCGCGAATTTTCAGCGGGAATCATCATACTACGCAGGCGGCGCGCAGACATGCTACCATACTGGACATGACCGACGATACGATACAACGCCCCCCAGCGACCTTCAAAGCGCAGACCACTACGCCAGGCGAGGGCGCGCCCGCCTTCAGTGGCGACCTGACCGACATCGGCACGCTCAAGCGCCTGCTTGCGCGCCATGGCATCGCTCCCAACAAGGGGCTGGGGCAGCATCTGCTCACGAGCAGGCGTGCGCTCAATGCCGTGGTGGCCGCCGCCGACTTGACCCCGAACGACGCAGTGCTCGAGGTCGGCGCTGGTCCAGGAGTGCTCACTCGCGAACTGGCGCAGCGGGCGCGGCGGGTGGTGGCAGTCGAGCTGGACCGCGCGGTACTGCCGGTGCTGCGCGAGACGACCGCCGGACTGGCAAACGTCGAGATCATCCCGCGCAACCTGCTGGAAGTTGACCCGGCGGAGGTCTTTGGCGCGGAGCCGTACAAACTGGTCGCCAACCTGCCGTACTACATCACCTCGCTCATCCTGCGATATCTGCTCGAATCGGCCAATGCGCCACGTGTGCTCGTCGTGATGGTGCAGCGCGAGGTAGCCGAGCGATTGGTGGCTGGTCCCGGAGAGATGAGCCTGCTGGCGCTGAGCGTGCAGTTCTATGGCACGCCACACATCGTCACCAATGTTCCAGCGACCGCGTTCTATCCGCCGCCCAGGGTCGATTCGGCGGTGGTGCGCGTGGACCTGCATCCCGCGCCTTTGCTGGATGCCGCCGCCGCCGAGATGTTTTTCGAATTGATTCACGCGGGGTTTGCCGAGAAGCGCAAGCAGTTGCACAACACACTGGTGCGCCACATTGACGCGCCACGCGCCACGATTGACCGCTGGCTGGCCGAGGGCGACATCGACCCGACGCGGCGCGCGCAGACGCTCAGCCTGGAAGAGTGGCTTCGTCTGACCCACATTGCCACGGCTAGCGCTGGTTGACAGCGACTTGAGGCCAATGGTACACTACCAGACGCCAGTTCCACACTGGCCCGCGCCAAGGTAGCTCAGTCGGTAGAGCACAGCACTGAAAATGCTGGTGTCGGCGGTTCGATCCCGCCCCTTGGCACCTCTTTTGGCCGCCCCGCCTCGGTTCATTCGCCCGATTACCAACCGCAATACTGGCGGATCGTTGCGCGCCCCGAGTGTTGCGTGCATCACAAAACGCCGCGCTTGCGCCTACTGGTTGCCACTTTGCGCGGGCATTGGCGTATAGGCGTTGTGTGGTGTCCGCAAGAGTGTCGCCAGAGCGTTCTCAGAAATATGGGCCATGTCTCTTTGTGCCGCCGACCTGCTGCGACTAGACTGATGACGCAGGGATGCCCCACCATGAGGAGCGCACGGCACAGCACAGGCGGAGGATAGCGGTGAACGCAGGGCGAATGATGCGAGACAGCGGCAGGCGAGGTCCGATGACTGAGCCGATGCCAGTTGTCTGGCGGGGCACGACGTATTCGGTCATCACGATACTCCTCTTGCTCAGTGGATTCGTCGCCATCGTCGCGCAGATGCCGTCTCTCACGAAGAACTCGCCGTTTGCCCGCGCCAATGGCATTGGATTGTCGCTCAACCCACATACCGGCTACTACACACCCTATGTCGCCGCGGTGGCCGCCTACGTCTTTGATGCGAACTCGGGAGCCGTGCTCTACGCCAAAGATGCCAATGAGCAATTGCCGATGGCGAGTTGTACCAAGGTGATGACCGCGCTGCTGGCCGTCGAACGCGGCAACCTCGATCAGGTGATCACGATCGGCGCGGACGCCCACGCGCTGGTGCGTTCGGATAGCAGCTTCATGGGCCTGGATGTCGGCGAAAAGCTCACGCTGCGCGATCTGCTCTACGGCCTGATTATGCCGTCCGGCAATGACGCAGCGGTGGCCATCGCCGATGCCATCGGCGGCTCCGAGCCCAAGTTCGTGGCGATGATGAACGCGCGCGCCGCGCAATTGGGGCTGACGCATACCCATTTTGCCAATCCGCACGGACTCGACGCGCCTGGCCACTACACAACCGCGCATGATCTGGCGCTGCTGGCTGCCGTCGCCATGAAGAAGCCGACGCTGGTAACGATCATGTCGGCGGCGACCCATCATATCCCCAAGACGGCTGATCACAAGGAATATAATCTGTATACGGGCAATGACCTGCTGGCGGGCGCTGGCTCGCCCTATCCCGGCGCTATCGGCGTCAAGCCCGGGTTCACCGGGCCCGCTGGTTTCTGCCAGGCGTTCGCCGCCATTCGCCACGGCCATCTGATTGTGGGCGCGGTGCTCAATGATCCATCGTGGCAGGTGCGCCGCGTCGATATGCGTGCTTTGCTCGACTGGGGCTTCGAGCAGGAGGGCTTGTCGCCCGCGCCGCCGCCCATTGCGGGGTCTACGCCACCCAACCCCTGAGCGAAGGTCAATGCCATGTTTCCACTAGCGCATGCCTGGCTGATCGAGCGCCTCGTTCCAGCGGCCACACCGGCCCATTACCTGGGATGTATCTGGCCCGATATGCTCTTTGGCAGCCCACTGAGCCACCATCAGTCGCATGGCAGCGGCATACTGCTGGCGGACGCGATCAAGGGGCTTCCTGACGGCCCGGCGCGTGACGAGTTCCGCGCGTTCGTCGCGGGCGTGCTTTCGCATGGCAGCGAGCCGCGTGGATTCGACTGGTATAGCGACGAGCAATACGGTGGCCGCGCAGTATCCGAGCGAGGATACGCATTCCAGCAGGCGCGCCCGATTGCCGACGATGCCGCCAGCGCCTGTGGAGTCGCGCGGGACCTTGGCTGGTGGAAGGCGCACAACATCGTCGAGAATGCGTTCGAGCGTCGCTTCTATCTGTCCGCGCCGCATCTGGGCGATTCGCTGGCCGCCGCCTGCGTCGACGAGCCGCTCCGTTCCCGTATCGCGAGTGTGCTGGCCCCAATCTTCGGGCAGCCCGCTGAGGAGTTGTCTGGAGCGATGCTGCGCTTCCCGTCTGTCGTCACCTTTGCGCCCGCTACGGCGCGTCCACTCGCCGAGAAATACGCCGAACAGACGCGCATCAAACATGCGGGGAGCGCTCCCGATGTCGCCGCCATCGAAAGGCTGATTCTGCGCGCGGAGGAACTGATCGCGCCAACCCGCGACGCCTATCTGGCAGACTGTGAAGCGGATGTGGGGCGCATGATCCGCGCCGTGCTGACAGACGCCGAATAGCCACCAGCGATGTCACACAACACATGGCGCATGGCCGTATCGTCGCGCCACCCAGCGGCGAGGGCACGCAAAGGTCAGGGCATCTTCGATGGCGAGAGATACAGAACAAAGGTATCGCTCATGCTGCCGAGAATAAGCGCAGGTGTTGCGCCCTCGATCAGACATCTAAATGTCAGGCCCGGTGGAAGTGGGTACGTACCCAATAGAGTGAACACGCCTGTGTTTGGATCAAGGGTAAACAGGTTATCTGAGGTCGCGCTATTTGCAGTCCTCGTCACCACGATGTCACCATCAGCGCCAACATACACGGGTTCTCCCCCGCCCTTATAATGCAGGCCGATACCATGCCAGGTCGCCCCGCTGTCCTTGCTGTAATACCTTTGATAGGTAGCATCCTGCCCCACAAGTTGTTCCACGAACACCTGATGGCGATGTGTGGTCCATATGGAGACCCGCTGAGCTTCTGGCAGCTTTTGTACAACACGCCAGGAAACTCCGCCATCGTGTGTCGCAATGATCGAGGAAATATTGTTTAGTTGGACAAAGG
>DAHUXT010000088.1 GCA_027307065.1 Ktedonobacteria bacterium | reverse complement strand
GCGGCGCTGCTCGATCAATCCGTTGTGGCGGGACTGGGGAACATCTATGCCGACGAGGCACTGTTTCGCGCGCGCATCCATCCTCTCCGGTCCGCCGGGACCCTGACGCCAGACGAGGTCATCGCCCTGCATGAGGGCATCCAGGGAGCACTGCACACGGGCATACAGCATGGCGGAACGACGTTCGGGCGCCATCGCGGCCTCTACGACGAACAAGGCAGCAATCTGGAGCATGTCGAGGTCTATCGTCGTACAGGAATGCCATGCCTGAGGTGTGGAACTCCCATTGTACGCATCCGGCTCGCGCAGCGCAGCACGCACTTTTGCCCACAGTGCCAGGCCGCCGCGGCGCCCGAAGCTCCGGCGCTATAGCGCCCTTCGAGTGGCCGCGTGGCCCGCATGCTCCTATGGATGCCCGGCGGCTCCGGGTGTAGGCGTCTTGTCGCCCTGGCCGCCACCGCCACCACCGCCCTGGGTCGCCTGTTCGGTCGGCGTTGCTGGCGCCTGTGGTCCTGGCGTAAAGAAGGTCTGCGCATGGTATGTTGCGCCATTCCAGTTTGCCCAGGCATCGACGATAACGGGTTGCCCAGGCGTGGAGTCGTTGAAGCTGAAGGTCACCGCGGCATAGCCATCAGGGCCGGTACGCGCGCTATACGTTCCGCCAACGGGGTTGCCAACGCTGATGTTAATGGCAAGTCCTGGAGCTGGCTGGCTTGGGCCTTGCATGGACTGATCTTGAACGCGGCAAGAAATATAAATAGTGACGGAGTCGTTGAGTTGCGGCGAAGCGTTCGACGGCCAAGCACCGATGGTAAATGGCGGAAATTTGGGCGTTGGCGTGAGATTCGATGAATTTTGAGTCGGGATGAGAATCGTATTGCTGGTTCCCTGATTTGCGGAGTTCGGTGTTTGGCAGGCGACCAGCGAGACAGCGATAATACCAAACGCCGCGAGGAGCAGCGCAAATCGTTTCGCTTGAACGGACATGACCCTTCCCTCATCTCCATACCAACAGATTCATGAGTATTGCTGCAGTGACGTGCCAGATAATTCATTAGCAATCGTAGTCGCATCCAGGCTGACCCGAGACAGTATAGCAGTCTGCGAAATCCAGAGGCAAGAATGCCGCCAATTGTGCTAGCGGACGCTCGCCCTTACGAAACCCTTAAAACATCACCGTTGATGCTGATTCCAATCAAGCGCCCTTGCCGCACACCGTACGAGCGTGCTATATGTTATGTCATAGTGCGCCTGGCAGGTGTTGTGAGGAGATGTAGAGAAGTTCATGGCTCAGCCACCGTCTGGAGACGAAGCGCGACAAGCGAATTCGCACGAGCGCAATGAGATGCGACTCGATTTCGACCGTGAGACGCGCAAAGGGATTCCGGAAATTGTGCTGGCTGAAGTAAAAACGGACGAGCAGGTACTCTCGATTGTGCGCGCCTTTGTACAGACAAACGGCCGCGCGGTGGTGACGCGCCTGCGTCCCGAAACCCTGGCGCTTCTCGAACGTGAATTTGTGGGGATGGTGGATGCGCGGCCCGTGGCCCGAGCGGCTGCGATTCACGCGCACGGCTACGAACGCCCACGCACGGGGGGGCATGTTGGCATTCTTACGGCTGGCACCAGCGACATACCCGTCGCCGAAGAGGCGCGGCTGGTGGCCGACGAGATGGGATGCCAGATTTCGACGCTCTACGACGTGGGTGTGGCCGGATTACACCGCCTGCTGTCGCCGCTGCGCGATCTGCTGGCCAGCGATGTCGCGGTGCTCGTAGTATGCGCGGGGATGGATGGCGCACTGCCGAGCGTTGTCTCGGGTCTCTCGCCGGTGCCGGTGATTGGGGTACCCACCTCCATTGGCTACGGCGCCGGAGGCACGGGACGCGCCGCCTTGCTGGCAATGCTGCAAACGTGCGCACCCGGACTCGTGGTTGTCAATATTGATAATGGCACCGGAGCTGGGGCTACGGCTGCTCTCATTGCCAATCGTGTCGCATCTGCCCGGCAGGCCATTCGCCCAGACGCCCCACGGCAATCAGGCGCTGGTGGCGTATGAGTGGCGGCCAGGGAGCGACACGCGCGAGCTAGCCTATCGTAAAGGAATCGAAGGTGTTCGGCCCGCATGTCAGTTCGCACGTTAGTTCGCATGTTCGTTTAGTGGCATGTTGGCCTGAATCCTGCATGAACGGGAAAAGTAGGCCGCCGACGGCAAGTGCGCATCGCCAAAGGGTGCGAAATTACCGGACCGGCATCGAGGCGTTTCCAGAGCGCGACAGTAGTTGAAAGCAAAGAGGTGCAATCAATGGCAACGAGCAAACGTGGACCAGAACCCGGTTCAGACAAAGCCAAACACGGCGGTCAGGCAGTGCGTGAGAAGTACGGCCCCGAATTCTATTCGCGCATCGGCAAAAAAGGCGGCGAGGCCGTCAAGCAGAAACTCGGCTCGACCTTCTATGCTGAGATCGGCAAAAAGGGCGGCGAATCCACCAAGCGGCAGCAGGGCCCCGAATTCTATTCGCGCATTGGCAAAAAAGGCGGCGAACGGGGCCGCGGCACGCCAAAGCAGCAGCGCAGCAACTCATAGGGCGCGTTTCATCGGATGAGCAACAGGTAGACATCAGGTGAACGTCAGATGAACTGCACGCGCATCAGGAGGCGGTATTAGTACATCGCTGACGCCGCCTCTTGCTGTTACAATATGTGCCTTTCCCCTCCCGATTCCGGCCTTGCGTGCACGCGGCATTTCACCCCCAATCCAGGCATCTTGAACCCATTTCGGATCCTCTTTACGTATCCTGTACAATGATGACAGCGTTGGCGAACCGCCATCGTTGCTGATAGCGGCACGTACTTCGAGGAGCATCCAGACCTTCGCGCGGACTTCGGCGAATGCTTTATGATAGTGGCCAGTCTTCGCATGTGGATTTTGCCGCAATCGAAGGCGCCTTCGAGAGCGTATTCGTCGGGTGGTAGGCCCGCGCGGACAGCGATGGGTTCACCAGAGGTTTACACCGGCATCAGCACGCTTTCTTCTGCGAGCGCGCCGTCGCGCCTCGTGTCATCGTGTATGCATATGCGTGTGCGAGTGGAGGTTTGCTGCATGGTAAAACATCGAAGCGAGCACTACTTTCTCTGGTTCATCTTCTTTGGTCTCATCGCGGGCATTGCCAGCTACGTCAACAACAACCACCAGATTAGCTCAGAGGCCATCTGGCTGTTCGTTAGTGGCTTGCTGGGCATTTTGGTGACGCAGAGCTGGCTTGCCGATGGTGGGTTTACAAAACCGTATGATTTCATCATCGGAGTGATCTTCACTCTGGTGGGCCTTATCGGGGTGTTGCAGGGTTTCCACGTTGATCTGATCGGCAACCTCAAGGGCGTGCCGACCAACCTGATTAGCACGAACGCAATCCTGGGACTGAGCCTGACGCCGTTCCTCATCAATCTCGTCCACATGGTGCTTGGACTACAGTCGCTGAGTCACGGTCTGCGCGGCGGGAAGTAGCTGCTCGATAGCACGCATCGCCGCAACAATAAGTGACCCCTCCCCATGTCAGGGAGGGGTCACTTCTGCGCCAGGGTGTTCGTGAATGGCGACTCAGGTGAGATTACGCGCCAGACTCAGGCGACCCTGAGGGAGCGGATATAGCGCCGCCAGGCGCCACAGGTTGCGCATCGAGCGCGCGCGCCAGAATCTCTGCGATGTCTTCGACGCCGAAGTGATCCTGTGCCTCGACCGCCTTGATGCCGTCCTCGAACATCGAGATGCAGAACGGGCAGGCCGCCGCCATCGCATCCGCGCCGGTGTCGAGAGCCTCTTGCACGCGCGTATTGTTGATGCGCTTGCCGATCTTCTCTTCCATCCAGGCGCGACCGCCACCGCCGCCACAGCAGAACGAGCGGTTGCGATTGCGCCGCATCTCGGTGACACCGTTACTGCTAATCACGTTGAGCACCCGTCGTGGCTCGTCGTAGATGTCGTTCCAGCGGCCAATGAAGCATGGGTCGTGGTAGGTAAGCTTGCGCAGGTCGAAGCCCTGGGGAAGCTTGAGTTGGCCACTGTTGATGAGTCGGTCGATGAACTCCGTGTGGTGGATAACCTCGAAGTTACCGCCAAGCTGCGGATATTCGTTCTTGATCGTGTTGAAGCAGTGTGGGCAGGTCGCCACCACCGTCTTTACATCGTAGGCGCGCCCCGGCGGAACGCCAACGCCGCTATACGAGTGGCTGTCGCCAGAGCCATCCGGCCCACTGTGGCCATCCGCGCCGATGTTGGGCTTATCGGCACTGTCAGCGGCTTCGCTCGTGCCCTTGCCGAAGCCGTAGCCATTGAGCACCTCGATGTTCTGCGTCGCCAGCATCTGCCAGAGATACTCATTGCCGATGCGCCGCGCCGGATCACCAGTGCAGCTTTCCTCTGGACCGAGGATGCCGAATCTGACGTTTGCGCGCTGCATCACTTTGGCGAACGCGGTAGCGACTTTCTGGTTGCGCTGGTCAAATGAGCCCATGCAGCCGACCCAATAGAGCACATCCACCTCTGGATCTTCCGCGAGGGTCGGCACGTTCAGCGCCTTTGCCCAGTCGGCGCGGGTATCGTTCGAGATTTCCCACGGATTCGCGTTGCGCTCCAGATTGTTGAAGAGCGGAGTGACTTCCTGCGGGAAGCTGCTCTCCTCCATCACCAGATAGCGGCGCATATCGTCGATCTTCTGCACGTGCTCGATGGACACCGGGCAGATCTCGACACACGCGCCACAGTTGGTGCAGGCCCAGAGCGATTCCTCGCCCACCAGCCCGCCAACCATCGGCTCTGTCTTGGCGCGCTCTTCCGCACCCTCCGCGCTGACCAATAGCATGCCGCCAGCCGCGAATAGCTCCTCTTTGACCGCGAGAATGATCTCTTTGGGCCAGAGTGGCTTGTCGGTGGCGAGCGCCGGACAGACGCTATTGCAGCGGCCGCACTCGGTGCAGGCGTAGCCATCAAGCAGTTGTTTCCAGGTGAACTGGTTGATCGTGTGAACGCCGTAGTCTTCGCGCTCCTCGATGTTGGGAATGATTTGGAGCGCGCCCTTTGGCTGGTAATTGCGGAAGAAGACGTTGAACGGTGTCGCCAGCAGGTGCAGGTGCTTTGAGTTGGGGATGTAGATCAGGAATGAGAGCACCACCAGCACATTCGCCCACCACGCGACGCTCATCAGCGCGCTAGCGGTACCAACAGGCATGCTTCTCCACGCGCCGCCGACCCGCGCGCCGAACGGGGTCCATGCCTCGCCTTTGGTGGCGATGTAGGCGAAGACCTCAAAGAAGAAGAGCGAGACGAGCACCAGGCCGATCATCCCCAGGATGATAAAGGCGTCAACTGGGCTGTGCGACTGGCTCTGCAGCGCCTTCGGACGCAGCACCAAGCGGCGATACGCGAATACGATGAGTGCCAGGAATGCGGCGAAGACGAAGAAGTCGAGAAGTACGGCGAAGACACGGCTGCCGAGCACAGGCAGCGTGAAATGGAGGCCCATCGCCCAGAGATTGAGCGCGTCGAGCTGGATGATGATGAATCCCCAGAACGTGAAGAAGTGGGCGATGCCTGGCAGCGGGTCGCGCAGCACGCCGCGCTGGCCCAGCACCATCAGCATAAAATACTTGACGCGGTCGCCCAGATGATCGAAGCGGTTCTCGGGCTGGCCGAGCCGCAGCAGGTTGATCAACTTGCGAATGCGGAGCAGAAAGGCCACCCAGGCGGCCACCAGCAACACGCCAAAGATGACCGAGCCGATGGCGAAGTCGCCCGACGGCCAGATTGCGGGGTGACCCATCGCGATAGCTCCTTGCCAGAATCAGGATGAGCGGCAGAAGGAATCCACCCCGCTCCCGCTCACGCCGAGAAGTACGTCAGAGCGCGAACGACACGCTTAACTGCCCTTGCGCTGCTTGACAGCCGCCGTCAATTGCGGCACCACGACATTCAGATCGCCGACGATCCCCAGGTCCCAGAACGAGAAGATCGGCGCGTCTTTATCTTTGTTGATGGCGATGATCAGGCCGGATGTGCCCATGCCAGCCTTGTGCTGCACCGCGCCGGAAATACCACAGGCGATGTACACCGTCGGCTTGACGGTCTTGCCCGTCTGGCCAACCTGGTGCGCGTAGGGTACCCAACCAGCATCCACCGCCGCGCGCGAAGCGCCCAGGCCCGCACCGAGCGCTGTTGCCAACTCCTCGATCTGCGCGAAGCCCTGTGGCCCGCCCAGGCCACGACCGCCGGAGACGATGATCTGCGCCTCTTCCAGCTTGGCGCCGCTGGCGGCTGGCATCCAGATGTCGTGTCCATCGGGTGCTTTGCCGAGGTGTCCAGCTTCAGCGGCGCCCTCCGTGCCGAACGGGCCGGCAACCTTCGCGCCATTGGACGGGGCGGCAGGCGCGGGAACGCTCTCGACGGTCGCGGTTCCACCAACACGATTGGTCGCGAAGGCGTTCGGGCGCGCGCCGAGCAGCCGTGTGCCTTCACCCTGGAAGGCCATCGTCACCGCCTGCGAACCACCGAAGGCAGGCACGATCATCGTAATCTCGCCATTGTCGGCGGCGACATCGCCAACGTTGTATTCGATGCCAAGGCCCAGACGCGCCGCGAGACGCGCCGAGACATCGCGACCAAAGTTGGTGCAGCCGAAGAGCACCAGTCGCGGCTGGTGTTGCTGGATCAGCGCCGCGAGTGCCTCCACATGCGGCTGCGTTAGATACTCGTCGTAGACGCTGCCCTCTGAGGCGTAGACGGTCTGCACACCACACGCGCCAAGATCAGCCGCCGCTGCCTGCGTGTTGGTTCCGAGCGCGACCGCGGCCGACGAGCCACCCAGCGTACCTGCTAGTTCGGCGGCTTTGCTCGCCAGTTGCAGCGAGATACTCGCCAGTTTGCCGCCGCTGATTTCTGCCAATGCCCAAACGTCGTTTGCCATGTCTACAGCACCTTCTGCTCAACGAGGAAGGCGACAACGCGCTCGGCGGCGCCATCGTTGCCCATATATATCTCGCCTTTACGCTGCGTCGTGATCTTCTCCGCGCTGAGCGCCTTTTCGCCGGATGCGCCCGCGCCAACTGTGCCCGACTCGATGCCCAGATCGGCCAGGCTCATTGTGTCGATCGTCTTCTTCTTGGACTGCATGATGCCCTTCATCGAAGGGTAGCGCGGCTCGTTGATGGATTTCATGACGCTCACGAGCGCGGGGGTCTGCGTCTCGACAGTGTTGTAGCCGACTTCGGCCTGGCGCTCGATCTTCGCGGTTGTGCCATCCTCGTCCAGTTTGGTGGCGAAGGAAAGCAGCGGCAGTCCCAGGAACTCAGCGACCGCGCTCGGCACGATGCCACCATACGCATCGGCGGCGGCGCTGCCAAAGAGCACGAGATCGAAGCCGATCTTTTGCAGGGCAGCAGCCAGCACGCGCGCAGTAGCCACCGCATCCGAACCCGCCAGCGCCGGATCGCTCACCAGCACGCCACGGTCGGCGCCCATCGCCAGCGCCTTGCGAATGGTGTCGGTGGCGGTCGCTGGCCCCATGCTGAGCACGATCGTCTCGCCGCCGTGCTTCTCCTGCTGGCGTAGGCCCTCCTCGATGGAGTATTCGTCGAAGGGATTGATAATCGCATCCTCTTTGCGACGCTCCAGCCGCATATCGGCGCCGAAGCGTTTTTCCGCCGTAGTCGACGGCGTCTCCTTTACACACATGACGATCTTCACGGGATCACACCTCCAGATACCGCTAGCGCTCTACGCAGGAGTATCAGCGGCGAACACGCGGAGGCGCGTCGCCGGAACGATTGAGTGTTAGCTGAGCCGAATTCGCGGCAATGAGTCGAGCGGTGGACACTGGTCGGTAGCAGCGTCCCGGCGGGTATGGATACCGATAGCATGAGCGCCGACAGCAAACGAGACGAACGCCCTTGTCCGCTCAAGACAAATCAATGGAATTGTAGCTGGGCTGAGATTCACGTGTCAATGTGTAGCTGGCTGACAGGCGATGTGGGCCGCATGCTGCGTACCGCGTACCGACACCGCTTCGAGCCTCCACATACGCCGGTGCCGGGTCTGTCCCATTGGACAGGGCCGACGTCTGGCCGCGATGGTAAGATATCTTTCATACACCAGTGAACAACGTGATACCATAGCAATTCATGCGTTTGTGAGCGCACTGTGACGGCGGGGGAGCACATGCGGAGCCTGCGAAGTTGGGTGGGTAGCCGACGAGTGACGTTGCCGCGCTACCAGCGGAACGTGTATCTGCTGCTGCTCTATACGCTTGGCAAGGGCTTCCAAATCTTCATCGGCCAGGTGACCACCAATCTCTACGTCTACAGCCTCCACTATCCGAAGGAGTTCATTGGACTCGTCGCGGCGATGCCCGCAGTCGGCGCGATGCTGGCGGCGGTCCCTGTCGGCCTGATGGCTGACCGCCTTGGACGCAAGCCACTGCTGCTCATCAGCGGTGTCCTCAATCCCATCGCGCTCGTGGCAATCGGCCTGAGCACGGCGGCTCCTTCGTTGCTCATCGCCAGCTTTATCAACGGGATACTCGCCTCGGCGTACTGGGTAACGATTCTGCCCATTCTCACCGAGAGCACGGACGACGATCAGCGCGTTGGCGTACTGGCGATCAACAGCTTTCTGCTGCTCGGTGTCGGCGCGCTTGGCAGCCTGATTGGCGGGCTTGTGCCTGAACTCGTTGGTGCTCTCACCTCGCAGCCAGCGCTTTCGCCGGTGCCATTGCGAATTGGGGTGATTGTCTCGGCAGCCGTCACGTTTCTGCCGGTGTTGCCGCTCTTCACGCTCGATACGATATCATCTCCAGGCAGAGAAAGGGCGAAGGCAAAGGCCGCCCCTGCGCACATGGATGGCGCGCCAGCGCCCCAGGCCGCGATCCGGGCGATCAGGCATACGGAGCGGCGCGCGCTTGTTACGCTGTTCGCCAAGCTCTTGGTTCCTGACCTGCTGGCGACAACTGGCGAGGGGACCGTCATTGGTCTGCTGCAACTGTACTTTGTGCTGCGGTTCCACCTGCAGCCAG
The DNA here is from genome assembly GCA_027307065.1 of Ktedonobacteria bacterium. Taxonomy (GTDB): domain Bacteria; phylum Chloroflexota; class Ktedonobacteria; order Ktedonobacterales; family JADMIN01; genus DAHUXT01. The sequence continues at coordinate 3,970 of DAHUXT010000088.1, read as the reverse complement.
GCTCGCTCGGCGCGCTCTTTACCGTGGCAGGCCTGATTGGCGGGGCAACCGCGCTGAATGCGCCGCGCATCGTCCGCAGATGGGGCAAACTGCGTACCGCGACGACGATGCAATATCTGAGCGCGCCCGCGATGCTGTTGACGGGCTTCGCGCCCATATTGCCATTAGCAGTCGCCGGGGAATTTTCACGCATTGTGCTGCGCGGTCTGTTCGATCCCACCTACGCCGCATTCACGATGGAGCAGGTCTCCGCACGCTATCGGGCAACGCTCAGTGGCTGCTACAGCGTTACCTGGAGCCTGGGATTCAGCATTGGGCCGACGCTGGCTGGATGGCTCTACCAGCACTTCGGCGCCACGCCCACCTTCATTGTCGGGGCCGTCTGCCTGGCGAGCGCGGCAACATTGCTCCGTCTCTTCTTCGGTGCCGCATCGAAGTCCTCAACGCCCATTCCTGACGAGGCGGCGGTGATCGAAGGTGCGGCAGCCACGAGCGCCACTCCATCCGCCCACTGAGCGGGCTGTGCTAGAATAGATGGCAGTCTTGACCGCTCACGATCCGCGGCCGCACTGGCATTGCGGTGGCATCGGTGGGATTGCTCTGCCAGGAGGTTTACGAACGATGACATCGCCGCAGGTAACATCGGGAGAGCCGGTGCCTCACTCCGAGGTGGTGTTCATCCTCGATTGTGACAACACCGTGCTGGATAACGACGCCGTCAAAGCCGATATGGATGCCCAACTGCACGACTTGCTGGGAGATGCGATGGCCGAGACATTCTGGCGTGAGTACGAGGCTGTGCGCACGCAGACAGGCACCGTCGATCTGCCGCTGACGTTCGAGCGTTTCGACGAGCGACATCCCGACCCGGTCAGCGCGGCGCGCCTGCGTTCCATCATCATGGATTACCCGTTCGCGAAGCGTGTCTTTCCTGAGACAATGGCAACGATCGCCTACCTCAAAACGCTGGGATTGCCTACGATTGTCTCCGATGGCGACAGCGTCTACCAGCCGCATAAGATCGAGCAGAGTGGTCTGGCGGCCGCGGTTAACTGGCAGGTAGTCATTTACGTGCACAAGGAAGAACATGCCGACGAGATCATGGCACGCTGGCCCGCGAACCTCTACGTCGTGGTTGACGACAGGGGGCGCATTCTCTCCGCGCTCAAGAATCTTCACCCTGACCGCTTCGTGACCGTGCACGTCACTCAGGGCCACTACGCCACGAGCGCGGCCCCTGAAACGCCTCCGCCAGACATCACGGTCGGCTCGATTGGCGAGTTGCAGGGGTTCTCGCTTGCGGATTTTCGCGCCCATTTGAAGCCGCGCTAACGGTTTTTGCCTACTTGCGCACCGCTGCGCGGGCGACCTTGAAGGAGTGGGGCGAGGTCTGTGGAGCATCCATCTTGCCTCGGAAGTGGTGTTCCGCCCACGCCGTCAATTGAGTGATCGACTCGGCGAAGACATCCTCCGGTGTGGGCCACGTGCGCGACCAGGTGCGGCTGGCGATATAGTCGAGTGCGGCACGCGGCGTCTGTTGCACCTGCCAACTGGCCAGCGTCTCCAGCGTGACGGTCAGGCCGCGCCGCATCAATTCGTCCACGATCGCCTGGAAGCCGTGCGCTCCTACCGTCAGCGGCGGATGCCCAAGCCGCGAAACCAGGTCGCGCCACTGCTCCTGGATCTCCTCGTTGGGTGAGCGTCCGCTATAGACGTCCTGCCCGATCATCAGCGCGCCGCCGGAGCGTACCACACGCAGCACCTCATCGAGCGCCGTGCGCCACTCCGGCACGAGATGCAGCACATGAACACCCACTGCCGCATCGAAACTATTATCGGCAAATGGTAGCGCTGTCATGTCTGCCATCTGGGTTGTCAGCGTGCCCCAGGAGTGCCCTGGGCCATCAGCCTGCTGTTGCGCCAGATTCGCGCGCAGCCGCTCCATCATGCGTGGCGAAATGTCCACTCCGGTGACATTGACTCCTGCACGCAAGAGTGGCAACGCGATACGACCCGTCCCGATGCCAATCTCCAACAGACGACTGCCGACGGCGAGCGGACCCACACGCATCAATCCACTGGCGATGCGCTCTGATACGTCAACGGGATAACCACGCGTGTCGTCATAGCGGTCGGCGACGGGATCGAACGAGACAGAGCCAGACATAGCGCCATCCTTCATTGGTATATGGGTCGTGTTGCAAGGGTTGATCGCGTCGGCATCGCGCGGTCAACTAAACATCTAGCACTCCTCGGTTGGCGGCAGACCGCGTTGCTTCGAGAACCGAACCGACGAGATGGCATAGCCGCGGCTGCGATAGAGCTGAAGCGCCGCCTCATTGTCGGGCGACGTGGTCAACTCGACATAGGCAAATGCGTGCTCTTCGAGGAAGAACCGCTCTGCTGCGTCGAGCAGATGCATTGCGACACCACGACGGCGCGACGCGGGATGCACCAGCAGCTCGTGGATGTAGCCGACCAATTCCTCGCGCTCCGGCTGCACCTGCGCCGTTGCCAGGAGCAAGCCCACCAGAATCTCCTGCTCGCCCGTGCCTTCGACAGCCACCCAAAGCAATCCTTGTCCGGTACTCAAGAGCGCCAGGCTAGCCCGCCCGCGTGCCGTCGCCGTGGGGACAGATGCCCGGGCCGCCGAACGATCCGCCTCGGTCGCCAGACGTACCCGAATCGGCTGCTCGTTCATGGATGTCACGCTGATACACTCTTTCTGCAACAGGGATGATGCACAGGCGACGGGCAGCCTCGGACCGTCAGATGTAGTATATCAAACGTGCACATCACACCTTGACGGGTCGCCTTCCAATGGCTACGCTGTGCATCAACAAAGCGGCATCTCATCGAAAGGGACGTCCTGTGAGCGCAGAAGACACCGCCGGATCATCCGGTACATCAGCGGCAGACGGCGGCGCGGCGCCGCTTCGCATTGGCATCGTGGCAGATAGCCCTACCTTTCCGGGGGACTGGGAAACCATCCGGGAAAATGTACGGCTCGCCGATGGCTTGGGCTACGATTCAGTCTGGCTCGGAGAGGCCTGGGGCTACGAGCTATTTACCTCCCTGGCTGATCTGGTGCGGGTAACGTCGCGCATGAAACTAGGCGCGGGCGTCGCCAATATCTTCTCGCGCTCGCCAGCGGTAATTGCCGCAACCGCCGCGACGCTGGACCAGCGATCGGGAGGACGGATAGTGCTGGGCCTGGGGTCGTCTGGGCCACAGGTGGTGGAGCACTGGCACGGCGTCCCCTTCACGAAGCCGCTGCAGCGCACCCGCGAATACATCCAGATTATCAACGCGATTCTGCGCCGAGAGCCGCTGAATCACCACGGCGACATCTTCTCGCTGGACCGTGGGTTCACTATTCGGTTTACACCGCTGCGCGATCACATCCCTATCTACCTCGCCTCGCTCGGCCCAAAGAATATTCAGCTTGCCGGGGAGGTCGCCGACGGTATTCTGCCCGTCTACTGGCCCGCGCGCGACTACCCCGACCTGCGTGCCCAATTGGACGCGGGATCGGCGGTCGCGGGGCGGCCAGCCGGATCGGTGAGCATCGCGCCGTATCTCACGGTGGAGATCGTGCTGGATGAAGGCGAACGCGCGGCGGCAAGACAGCGAGCAGCAGCTCCAGTGGCGTTTTATGTGGGACGCATGGGTACATTCTACGGCGAGATGCTGAGCCGGCATGGATTTGGCAGCGAGGTCGCCGCAATCGTCAAAGGCTGGGAGAACGGCCATAAGAGCGCGATTGCCGCTGTCAGCGATGACCTGCTCGACGCCACCGCGATTATTGGAACTCCGGATGAGGTAGTGGCGCGGCTCCGCGACTGGCAGTCACGTGGGATGGATGAGCCGCTGATTAGCATGCCCGCTGGCACGCCTGCGCAGGCGGCAGCCCGGCTGGAGGCGCTTGCCCACGCGGCTGGACTGCAGACCGCATCAAGCCCGTCGGCTT
>DAHUXT010000087.1 GCA_027307065.1 Ktedonobacteria bacterium | reverse complement strand
TGCCGGCGCGCATAGATGTGTACCTCATAAGGATACCGCGCATAGGCAGGGACAAACGCGAGCCAGTGTTTGCCCGCGACCACCACGCGCGCGCCGTGATCTTCCTCCGCCAGGATGCGGCAGAATGGGCAGCCATCGCCAGACTCGTGCGCCTGTGCCACGCTCTCCATCTCGCGCGCCAGCAAGGCCGGAATCACCGCCACGCCATAGGTTTGCCCGTGCGGATGGCGCTGTGTCTGACCGATGACGGCGCCGCTGGTTTCCCAGGTCATCACACAGGCGTAGCGTGGCGCGAGGTCGGCGTAGAGATCCTGCCACAGCCCAATCACCGGCGTCACTTCGTCGGGGCGCAGGTCGGCGAACGTCCGGTTGTGCTCGGCGCTGTAGATCAGCACGTAGCACTCGCCAACGGGAGGGAGCAACGCCGGAAAGTCGTTGGGGCGGATCCACGCCTGGGTGCCCGGCGGCACGCGACCACTGGTGAGGTCGGCGCAGAATGGGCAGTCGGTGGTTTGCTCGCGACGCTGCATCCGTCCCGGTGACTGCACCACGTATTCGCGCAGCAACGGATGCCACACGAGCCGCGTCTCCGGCGCACTCCTCATATCGGGTTCGGGCGCGTCGTCTGCGCGACTCATCGCACCACCTCCGCCCCAGCCGCCGGGGAAAACACGTACCACGCGGGCGTGCGATACGCGCGTTCGGAAAAATCTTGGTTCACCGCATCCATCAGCGACTGAACGTTGCCCTGCTCGATGATGGCGATCGCGCAGCCGCCGAAGCCCGCGCCAGTGAGCCGCGCCCCCAGCGCCCCGCCCAGCCGTGCCTGCTCGACGAAGGCGTCTAACTCGACGGTCGAGACGGCAAAGTCATCGCGCAGCGAGGCATGCGACGCCCACATCAGTTCGCCAAACGCGGCGAAGTCGTCTCGCCGCAGCGCCGCGACACCCGCCAATACTCGCGCATTCTCGGTGACGATATGGCGGGCGCAGCGTAACTCTTCGCCGGAGAGCCGACTCAGGTCGTCGAGCGTGGCGTCGCGCAGTTGGGCGAGTCCCAAATGCTCCGCTGCACGCGTGCAGATCGTCCGGCGGTCGTTGTATCCCGTAGCGGTCAGCCGTCGCTTCACCCGCGTATCGCAGACCAGCAGGCTCAGGCCCGCCGATGCCAGATCGAGCGGCACCTGTTCCGACGCCAGCGAGCGGCAATCGATCAGCAGCGCGCTTCCCACCTGGCAGAGCAGCGAGGCGTACTGGTCCATGATGCCAGACTGCACCTGAACAAACTCGTTTTCGGCCCGCTGGCAGAGGAGCGCCAGATCGGTGCGGGCGATGTTCAGTCCACAGAGCGTGTCGAGCGCGAGCGCCGTTGCCGCCTCAATCGCCGCCGAGGATGAAAGGCCCGCGCCGGGCGGCACATCGCCGATGATCGTCGCCTGAAACGCGGGAAGCCGCGCGCCAGCCTGCTCCAGTGCCCAGACGACGCCATGTGGATAGTCGGCCCACCGCCCGGTGCGTGGTCCTGTCTGCGGCTGGGTGTCGTTATGATCGATGCTATAGAGTCCGCTCTCGCCGTGCCCTAGCGCCACCGCGACCCGCCGGTCGATGGCACACGGCAGCACGTAGCCGCCATTGTAGTCGGTATGCTCGCCGATCAGGTTGACCCGCCCGGGCGCGCTGGCCACCACCTCCGGATTCTCGCCGAATCGGGCGCGGTAGAAGTCTACTGCCCGCTGCTCGATCTGCCGCATAGGTTCCTCTGATGACGTGTGATTGGGAGTGGGAGTGGGAGTCCGGGTGGGTCGTTGGACTGGTCGGTTCGCGCGCGCGCGAATGGCAGGCTCACTTGTTTGAGCCGACGAACAGGCCGCCCAGGAACTGTCGCTGCAGCACGAGATAGACGATGACCGTTGGTACAGCGGCGAGCAGGCTGGCGGCGGTGATCAGATTCCAGTTGGTCACGAACTCGCCCCGCAGGCCACTGAGGCCCAGTGTCACCGTCGCGTTGTTGGTGGATTGTATCAGGGTGATCACCCAGAGATAGTCGTTCCACTTCCAGGTGAACTCCAGCGTTGCCAGCGCCGCCAGTGCCGGACGACAGAGCGGCAGCACCACCTGCCACCAGATCCGAAAGACCGATGCGCCATCCACAGCGGCTGCATCCGTGAGATCCTTCGGGATGGTGCGCATGAAGTTATGGAGCACGAAGGTGCAGAAGCCCAGCTCAAAGGCGACATGGATGGCGACCAGGGAGCCCAGGGTGTCGTAGATGTTCAGGAAGTTCGAGAGCCGGTAGACCGGGATCAGCAGAACCTGGAAGGGCAGCAGCAGCCCCGCGATGAAGAGCATCAACAGCAAGCGGCTGCCGCGAAAGCGATAGCGCGAAAGCACGAACGCCGTCATCGAGGAGAGCAGCAGCATCAGGATGACGGCTGGAATGACGACGAGGAACGTATTCAGGAAGTAGCCTGAAAAGCCGCCATCGGTCCAGGCGTCGACGAAATTTTGCAATGTGAACGAGTGTGGTGGAAAGCTCCATGGGCCGTTGGCAGTGCCATCGGCAAACGTGCGCACGGATGTGTAGATGGCGCTGACCAGCGGGATCATCCAGGCGATGGCGATGGTTGCCAGAATCACGTGGAGCAGCGCGCGCTTGAGTTGGCGCGGGCCAAGACTTCGCCGCGTTTTGGCGACGGACTGTTCGGTTGCGCGGGGGAGTGTGATGTCGGCCATGTTAGACCTCCTCTTCTTCCCGCATGACCTGCGCCACGTAGGTGATGATGAAGGCGAGCGAGATCAGCAGCAGAATGACCGCGACGGCGGCGCCATAGCCAAGCTCGTAGTTGTGGATGGCGGCGTTGAACATCATCGTCGCCAGCAGTTCGGTCGCGTGGTTCGGCCCCTCCAGCCCGTTGGTCATTACGTAGACCAGATCGAAGGCGCGGAGCGATTCGATGATGGTGATGACGAGCACAATGATGGTGACGGGCTTGAGCAGCGGCAGCGTGACTCTGCGGAAGAGCTGCCATTCGTTCGCGCCATCCACCACGGCAGCCTCGCGCATGGCAGGGTCGATGCCTTTGAGTCCGGCGAGGTAGAGCACCATCACATAGCCGACGTGCCGCCAGATCGCCGCGGTCAGCACGGCTGCCAGCGCCAGATGCGGATCGGCCAGCCAGCCGGGAGAGATGTTGCCGTGGCTGATGAGACCGAGCAGCGTGTTGACCAGCCCATCGTCGGGCTTGAAGAACCAGGTGAACATCAGCCCAATGACGGGCAGCGAGAGCACCATCGGCAGATAGATGGCACTCTGATAGAGCCGCGTGAATTTGAGCTTCCGGTCGAGGATGACGGCAAGTGCCAGCCCCGCCGTGGTAGGGATCGTGATGAACACGACCAGCCAGATAAAGTTGTTGATCAGCGATTGCTTGAAGAGTGGATCCTGGAACAGACGCGTGTAGTTATGCAATCCAATCCACTGCGGCGCGGAGACGTTGTCCCACCGGGTGAACGAGATGGCGACGGTAGCCAGCGCCGGTCCCCAGACCCAGATGGCATAGATGAGCAGCGGGACCGCCATGAACAGCACGAGCGTGATCCGGTCGCGTGAAAGCACGCGCTTCCGGCCAAACACTTTCGTCACTCCGCGAACCAGTGTCGTCATGGCTGCAATCCTCCCGCCAGCGACGCAGACCCAGGGCCAGCGCATCCGAATTGTCCGGAGACTGGCCCCGGTGTGGCCTCTACGACCTGAATCGTCTAGGCGTCTGCCGCCTGCTTCATGAAGTCGTCGAGCTGCTTGGTCACACTGCCGATGTCTGACGGGTTGTTGAGGAAGCCCTGAATGCTGCCGAGCGCGTTCTGCGAGAACGCGGGCGACGAATCGCGGTCAAAGAACTGGCTGAGCGCGGCCGAGTCTTTGAGCAGTTGCGCGCCCTTGGCGACAAACGGATCGGTCGGCGCGGGCGCCTCGGCATTGACCGCCAGCACACCACCCGTCTCTGTTGCATAGGGTACCGCATTTGCCGCTGCGACGGCATACTTGGTGAAATCTTTGGCCTTGGAGATGTTGCTTGCCCGCGAGCTGACGATCCAGCCGTCAGTAGGCGCCTCGGTGGCCATGGGAACCGAAGGGTCGATGGTCGGGAAGGGGAAGAAGTCGAAGTCGTCCTGTTTGAGGTCCGGGGTGGCTTGCACCAGGAACGCTCCCAGCATGTACATGCCCGCCTTGCCCTGCACCAGCGGCGTCACCGCATCCTGCCACTTGAGCGCCGTCGCGTTCTTCGAGCAGTACGGCAGCACTTCCTTCCAGGTGTCGAAGACCTTCGTCACCTTGGGATCCTGGAACGACTCCTGGCCGGCCATCAACCGAATGTGGAAATCATAGCCGTTGAGCCGCATGTTGATGAAGTCGAACCAGCCACCTGCGGGCCAGCCGTCGGCGTCGGCGAAGGCGATGGGAGTCAGGCCGTCTTTCTGCATTTGCTTGCAGAGCGCGATAAAGCCGTCCCAGTCTTTCGGCGCCTGATAGCCGTACTTGGTCCAGGTGTCTTTGCGATAGAAGACCGCCCACCAGTAGTACGTCATCGGCATGATGTACTGCTTGCCATTCAAACTGGCGAGATTCTTGAGCACGGGGGTATACCCCGAGACGCTGTTGAACGCGTCGGAGATGTCGGCCAGCAGACCTTTGCCCGCGAAGAATCGCACGCGGTTGCCCGCGAACCAGGTGAGAACGTCCGGTGGATGATTGGAGTTGAGATAATTGGCGAGGTTGATCTGGAAGGTGTTGTGGTCAATCGTCGAGATGTTGACTGCATTCTTGGTGGCGGAGGTGTACTTGCTTACCAGGTCGGCCAGCGCCTTTTTCGGCACCGCGTCCGACAGATTCGACTGGAGTGTGATGCCGCCACCGCCAGAGCCGCCGCCCGCGCCACAGGACGCCAGCAGGGTTGCGCCGCCGACAACCGCGGTGAGCTTGAGGAAATCGCGGCGCGGCAGTTGGAGATCGAACGGCTTCTTGCCGTCAGTCACATTGATGCCGACCTGGCTTGGGGATGGCGAGGGCCGGAAAATCTTTGAGTCGCTCATGGCTATTGTTCTCCTCGTCTGTGAGACAGATCCTGTGTGTCGCCACTGGCTACCATGTCGCTTTGCCTGCCTCTGGTCGTGGCCCGTTCTCAGAGTCTTGCCTTCCCACTCCTTTCATGCGCCCATTGCGCGTTTGCCCGCATCCGTTACCGTTATGCGCCTCTATGCAGTTGCCGCTCGTCTTACGCCGCTCATCTTGCGCCGCTTATCTGGCGATCAACACCTCGACGTCGCCCTCGCGCAGTGCCGCCAACTCAGCGAGATCGGCGCTCTCATCGGTGATGAGCACGTCAATATCTTTGGCTTCGCAAAGATAGGCCACCTCGATCTGGCCCACCTTGGAGCCGTCCGCCACCACGATGCGCCGGGAAGCCCGCAGCATGCGCCGCTTGATCTCCGTTTCGGGCAGGTTGATGTTGGTTACGCCGCCGACATGATCGATACCGTTGCAGCCGAGAATTGCGATATGCGCGGTAATGCGGTCCAGCAGCAGCCCACCAAGGGGGTCGATGAGAGAATGCTGCATGGGCCGCAATGTGCCACCCGTCAGGATGACGGTGAAGCGCGGAATGGCTGGCTCCAGCTCGAACGCAATATTGAGCGAATTGGTGAAGATGACGACATCGTGCAGGTCGTTGCGGGCGAGTAGCGCGCGCGCGACGGCGGTCGTTGTGGTGCCGACATCGAGAATGATGGTCTGGCCGGAGGTGACAAGACTGGCGGCAACCCGGCCAATCGCCCGCTTTTCTTTGGAATGCGCCGCCTGGGTTTCCTCGAAGGGGCGCTCCAGATTTGGCCGGACGTCAGGCATGGCGCCACCACGCACCCGGCGGATTTTGCCCTGCTCTGCCAGCACGTCCAGATCGCTGCGCACGGTGACATCCGAGACGCCGAAGTGGGTGCTCAGATCGGCGACACGCACGTACTCTCGCCCACGAATGAGGGAGAGAATGTGCTGGCGCCGCAACTCGGCGGGCATCTCGACGTCGTTGTCAGATGTGCTCATGTGTATCCTGTTCCATCGCTGTACATCGCTTCGAGAGCCAAAGATAACCGAACGAAAGTGCGCGCTTTCGCTAGTTATCGCCAATCACACCACCTCATGATTGATGGCCGTCGAAAGGGCCGGCCGTACCGAGACACCAGACGATGAAAGACCAGTGGAGATGCCGTCGCGAACACGCTACAACACAGATGAATTCGAGGATGCGCCGGATGGGCGTTGGCTGAATGCTTCATGCGCGAAGCCTCAACCGTCTTGTGTTGCGAGTAAGGGTACCTGGTTTTCATTTGTTTGTCAATAGTTTCTTTTCTTTGCTAATGGTCACACTTTTGTTATCGTTTGGTTGGCGTGATGGGGCTCGGTACGATCGCCAGGTCATGTGCCGCGCATCGAGGGGTCAGAGACGTATGTGGTGGCGTGTGTCAACGGCGGCGCGTGTCACCGCACGAGAATCGCCGGACGTTGCCACGGCTGGCCGTCGAGGATGACGTCCCACATGGGCCACTCCGGCATCCCGGTCAGCACTTCGGGTCCATCGGCGGTCAGCAGCACGGTATCTTCGGACTTGACGCCGCGCACCGAGGGATTCCAAGCGAACGCCTGGGACACTTCCATGGAAGTGCTATCGCCGGGAATCGCCAGCCGCTCGCGGGTGAGATAGCCGATGCTGCCGCCCTGGTGGTGCTACTCGATGGCTTCTGGGAATCCCGCGTCGCGATAAGCCTCCGATGCCAGTTGCCACTGCTGCTCCAGTGTCCTGCCTGCCTGTGTACTGGCGATCATGCGGGCATCCACCATGGCGACGGCCCGCGCCCGTCGCTCCAGATCGTCTGGCAGCGCGCCAAAATGCACCAGCCGTGTGCTCGCCGCGATCAGGCCTTTCCGGCGCAGGCAGAGCACCAACATCGCGTAGCGCCCGATGCGCTTCTCCGTCGGCAACGGATGCCGATACGCCGCGATCCGCTCGTCACTGCCGACCAGGTTGACCACCGCGATACCACCGCGCGTGCGCGATGCCTGAGCGATCATCCCAGCCACTTCAAGCTCGGTCATCCCCGGTGAGACACGGGCGATCACGTCGCGCAGTGCGTCCGCCGCCAGCAGGCACGCCTGCCGCAGCCGCTCGACCTCGTTGGGATGCAGCGTCGTTCGCAGTTGCTGGAGCTGCCGAGCCAGACTATTCGAATCTTCACTGTTATTATCGTTGTCATCGTTGTCATCACCGACATGCAGGCGCTCGCGCATATCCGCGACAAACGTTCCCCGGCGATACCACGGCTCGGCGACGATCTCGAAGCCGAGGTCGGTCAACCCCTCTTCGCGTTCGAGGCGTGGTCGCTCGACGGCATCGCTGACGGCGTACGCCCGATCAGCCGTCACTACCAGCGCCACCGGCCCACGATCCGCCGCGATGTTGATGGCGGTCTCCGCGCCCCCGGTGAGCCAGGCGACGTTGGCGGTCTGCTCCAGCAGGGCAGCGTCCTGTTTGTTGGCCGCCAACCGCGCACGCAGGCGCGTCAGTTTCTCGCTCACTTCATCGCGCCGCGCCGTGGTGCTCGCCATGATGCCGCTCCTATCACGTTGCCCATTGCATCTTGCAGCGCAGTATAGCAGATGTGCTGGCACGTGCAGGCGATCGATTGGCTGCTGCTATGCACATGTCGGGTTCAGGTGATATTCTTTGGAGCGCTTCCTCGAAGGCCATTCGCTTGTATAGTTGATGAAAAGGATCGTGAAATAGCGCGCACAGCTTACTACAATGGCATCGCGAAACAGTGGCATCGGGTCACCGGCTATCATGGTGGTGCCTTCAAACACTACATGCTCAACGATTTTCTGCTGGACAAGATTGGGCATATCGAAGGCGGATCAATATTGGAGCTGGGCGCGGGTAATGGCTATTTCGCGCCGATGATGCTTCGACGTTTCTCTGGCCAATCTCCCCACCGACTTGTCATCACCGATCAGGCGCAGGCTCTTGTGCATATCGCGCAGTCTACGTTCGGCATCGAGAATGCGGAATATCTTACCCTCGATGTTCAGGATGGATTGCCGTTCTCCGAGGGCGAGTTTGATCTCGTGCTTGCGACGATGCTTTTCAATGAGTTGCCGCTGAGCGTTATGCGCAACACCGCGCGTGATTGCCAACGCGTCCTCGTGCCAGGTGGACGCCTCTTGGCGACGATGCCTCATCCAGCGCTGGTGTATGGGCTTGCGAAGCACGGCGCACTCACAGATTTTGGACGTGGCCTCTTTGCAATGCCGAGCGCCGAGGGGTTGCGATTGCCCGTTGCGCGCCGCTCGGTTGAGGTGTATCGATCTACCCTTGAAGAGTGTGGATTCGACGTCAGCACGCAGGATATCGTGCCCGATGAGAAGACGCTCCACGAAAAGACGGGATTCGCACATGCGCGGGGTACACCGATGGCGCTATTTTGCGACTGCCGACGTGCATAGGATGCTGGTGCAGCGTTACCTGGCTGATTCGATCAAATTGCATATCAGATTCGCCGTAATATGAATGCTACGACGCCATACGTCTCCTCCATCACTGGAAGGGCAGGAGACGCTGGATCCACTGGCCGATTGTTTCGATTGCCAGGCGGTCGAGGTTGAGCGCATTGAAGACCGGCAGCACCACAGAGAGCGCCCAGCTTGCCAGCAGGCCGAGGATCCCCAGAAGGCTGATTGTCGCGCCACGCGTGGCAATCTCGCCGCGCATTGCCTCGCTACGGTCGCTGAGGTCATCCCACGAGATGGTGGCGAGATTGAGCAGTTCGCCCCGCGTGCTGATAGGGTGTCGCTCAGCACCTTCTTTACTGATCAGCTGGAGGAAAAGCCGGTTGCGTGCGATGGCGACGATCGTGTTAGCAGCTCTGCGCGGCGCGATGAACAGAAGCAATCCCTGGGTGATAGTGGCCGCCACAAAGACAACGCCCACCAGGTCGAGTCGCGCGTGATAGACCCACTCCAGCAGGACGATGCCGCCAGCAAACTGCAAGACACCCGTGAGCGAGAGATCGAGCACGCCATCGAAGCGATCTTCGATCAGGCTCGGTAGCGGCTGCACCTGCTCCGGATGAGCTTTTGCCAGATCTTGTAGATCGCGCGCGAGGTATCTGAGCGTGTTGGTCAGATGGAGCGCCGTAAACGTCACCAGCACGATCATACAGGCGAACAGCAGCACCACACAGAGTGTCGCAATGCCGTACGTGCCGCGCCAGGTCAGCGGTACTGCGTGTGGATAGAAGACGTCGAGCACGTTGCGCAGCGGTGGTGGGCCAAACGTGTACAGCACGAAATAAACGGCGATGACCAGCATGAAGATGAGCGCCAGCCGCATGCGCCTGGGGTCGATCGCGTACTTGGCTCGTGCCACCACAAGGTTACGGTACTCTCTGTCGCCAATGGTGAAGCAGGCGCGCAAACGGTTGGTGCGCTCATGATAGGTCTGGCTGAGCCAGCGCATGACATGGAGCGCGTAGGCCATGTCGAGCGAGAAGATATATGGGGTCGGCTCTTTGAGGTAGATTGCGACCGGCTGCCCTACCAGATCGAGTGTCAGGCCACCGGGATGCGTTAGCAGCAGACTGATGATGCTGGCGACGAATGCCACCAACAGGCCGAGCAGAAACACGGCGACGCCAATCGCCGCCGAGACGAGGTAACGCGGGAACACGCGATCGAGCGTCGCGCCAAACCAATCGTAGATGTGATCGAACCAGACCCGGAACCGCTTGGGTGATGTGCCGTACGCCTCCGGGTAATCACCCGTGTCAATTGTCTGGTCGCTGAGTAGTGAGCCTGCCGCCGTTGAGGTTGAATCTGGCATGCGACTCCCACGCTTTCTCGCGCTTGCGAACCTTCCTCAAATTTCCAACTGGGTGCTCCACTGCGCTGATAATACTCCTCGTTTGCCAGACAAGCAAGCGTGAACAATCTAGGGCATTTCACCGGTGAGAATCTTCGCGAGTTTGGCGCTGTCGATGTTGCCACCGGAGACGACGCAGACGACTTTTTGGCCACCCGCTTTGCCCGCCAACGCGGCAGCCACGGGCGCGGCGCCCGCTCCCTCGGCGATCACATGGTTGCGCTCGGCGATCAGTCGAATGGCGGCAGCCACCTCGGCCAGCGAGACGACGAGCGAATCGTCCACCAGTTGGCGCACGATTGGCCAGTTATCTTCCAGCACGGAGAGACCGCCAATACTATCGACAAAGCTGGCGGTATACTCGATCTCCCTGGGAGCGCCCGCGGCCAGCGCGGCGGCGAGTGGCGCCGCGGTTTCAACTTCGGCGGCGTAGATTCTCGTATCCGGCTTGAGCGCGCGCACGGCTGAGCCAACGCCAGCCGTCAGTCCACCGCCGCCATAGGGAATGATAACCGCGTCCACGTCGGGCAAGTCCTCCACTATTTCAAGGCCGATAGTGCCGTTGCCCGCGATCACAGCTGGGTCGCTGGCTGGGTGAATGAACAGGCCATCCATGCCGGGATAGCTGTGGGTGGTGAGAATGGCGAACCAGTCGGCGAAGGGCACTTTGATGAAACGCGCGCCCAGCCTGGTCACCGCGTCAACTTTGATGTCGGGCGCGTGGTCGGGGCCGATGACGGCGCATTGCAGCCCCATCGCGCGCGCCTGCCGGGCGACCCCCTGCGCGAAACTGCCCGCGCTAGCCGTCCAGACGCCGTGGGCCAACATTTCCGTGCTGGCGGAGAGCATCGCGTTCGCCGCGCCGCGCAACTTGAATGCGCCAATTGGCTGCAGATTCTCCAGCTTCAGGTAAATTTCGGCGGGCGCATCGTCCATGTTCAGACGCACCAGCGGCGTGCGGATCGCTACACCTTTTATGCGTTCGCGCGCTGCATTGATCGCCTCCAGGGGAATCGGCTCGTGAAGCGCCATGATTGTCCCTCCCGTTTCGCTAGCGCCGCCCGGAATGCGCGGTGATTAGCCGCAGTATCGCATAGCGCGGAGATCATGGCTACCGGTCAATGTGTGACCTAGCCCATAGTATGCGCCAACGTATGCGAACGTATGCGCCTGCGAGTACGCCAGGGCAGTTGACGGTTTGTGTAGCCCGAATGGTCGCCTGGTTGACCGATTGAAACGTCTGTTCGTAGAATTGCTTGACAGACCTTTCGCTGTAGGCTCATTGTGATCCTCCCCCCCGTCTGGGGCCATCCGACCTTTGAGAGGAAGGTTTCCAGGGGGAATTGGGCCAACGGCGAGCGGAGGAAGTCATCTGGGAGGCGGTTATGGAGGCAGTTCTGAGCGCACCACAACCCGTGGAAGAGTCCGCGCCCTGGGCTGTCCATCTGCCAGGATTCGACGGCCCGCTCGATCTGCTGCTCCACCTCATCGAGCGCAACCAGCTTGAGATTACGACGATCTCGCTGGTCGCCGTTACCGATCAATTTGTCGCCTATCTGCGTCGGTGGGATGAGCCGCCGCTGCCTCGGTTGGCAGCGTTCGTGGCGATGGCGGCGCGGCTATTGCTCATCAAGTCGCGCAACCTGCTCCCTCGCCAGACGCGGCAAGAGGCGACCGAGGACGAGTCCGACCCGCTCGACGACGCCGAGCAGCTTCGCCGTCACCTGGTCGAATACAAGCTGGCGAAAGATATCGCGGGCATGTTGCGCGCGCGTGAGCTGGCGGGGCTGCAATCGTTCACACGCGCCGGGCGGCTTTTGGTTGACCCCGAAGCGGTGCTCCAATGGAGTCCGCCGAAGCTCGTTGGGCTGAACGTCTCGGCGCTCTCGCATGTCTTCCAGCGGGTGCTCACCGAAAAGCGCTTCTCCGAGCCAGAGGAGCTGCCGCTACCGTTGGTGACGGTAGCCGACAAGATGGCCGAGGTCGAGGAGATTTTGGCGCGCAAGCCGAAGGTCCCGCTTGAAGAGATCCTGCTGACGGCCAATTCACGGTTCGCGGTGGTGGTGACCTTCCTGGCGGTGCTGGAGATGTGGCACCAGGCGCGCATCAGGGTCGAGCAGGATGAGCTTTTCGGCCCCATTTATGTGTTGCGCGCGCCCCGCAGGCCGACCATCGTCCATGTCGACGACGATGCTGAAGAAGCTGCTGGCTCCGAGCCAGATGCCTCATCCGCCGGCGAGCCGACGCCTGCCGCCGCGACCCCGGCGAAGTCGCAACGCGCCGCCCGGGCTACTCAGACCACTCGCTCGACACGCAGCGCGCCGCGCTCGCCCAATCGTGTACGGACCTCCGGGACGAAGAAGTCTGATGGCAAGCAAGGAAGGCAGTAGCCTGGCGATAGCTCTGGGACGGGCGCTTTCTGGGCGCCCTCTTCATCACAGGTGCGCGTGATCCGCCGTCTGAACCGCCGCGTCGACCTTGAGCCATCGTGGAACGCCGCCTCGCTGAACGGCGAGTGTTTCGATACCCAGCGACGAGACGATGCTTGCCGCTATCGCCGCGCGGTGGCCGCTCCGGCAGATCGTGGCGACAGGCTTGTCGCGTGGGATCTCGTGCAGGTGGCTGAGCAGGTCGGCAACGTGAATATGTTGTGCGCCTTCGATATGCCCCGCGTTCCACTCCGCCGCGTCACGCACATCCAGCACAGTGAGTGGCTCTTGACGCTGCCAGCGTCCGCGCAGGTCGTCGATGGTGATCGCCTCGAAACTGCTTGCTGGATAGCCCGCGCTCGTCCAGGCGCTCATCCCGCCATCCAGGTAGCCACGGAGTCGCTCATAGCCGATGCGAACAAGCTGGGCGACGGCATCTTTGCGGCCAGCGGCATCCTCCACCAGCAGCATCAGCGGCTTATTGAATGGCAGCAGCCAGCCAACGTACGTGCCGAACGATTCGTCCAGCTCGATGTTGAGCGCGCCCGCGATGTGCTGCTGCGCGAAGCTGCGGCGTCCGCGCCCGTCGATCAACGGCACGCCGTGGTCGAGATGATGCTGTACCTGCTGTGGAATAAGCGGCGCTAGCTCCGGCAGACTCCCTAGA
>DAHUXT010000086.1 GCA_027307065.1 Ktedonobacteria bacterium | reverse complement strand
CGGCAGCAATCGCCAGTATCCATGAGGTGATCGAGGCGAACCATGCTGATCGACAGACGACGCTGCTGGTGCGTGTCAACGGCCACCTCTTCGACGCATCCTGGCAGGCGCATGACGTAACGCTGGAAGAAATTGTGCTGGCATACCTGGGCCGGTCTGCAGATACGTCACAGATGGGGCAGGCGGCCTACCTGGAACAGGGTTTCGTTCCGCAGCAGGCGGAGGAGGCAAGGCAATGATATGGCTCACCTGGCGGCAACATCGAACGACGATCCTCGTGACCGCGCTGTTGCTGGTGGGAATGGTGGCCTTCCTCGCCATCGTCGGCGGGCAAATGCACCAGGGTGCGCAACTGCTTCATTCCTCCACGTGTGAACGTCCAGGGGGCTGTCCAGATATCTCCAACGCGTGGGGTGACGCGATCGGCCAGTTCCATAATGTCACAGTGAGCTTGTTGGTGGTTCCGGTGCTCATTGGGGTCTTCGTCGGTGCGCCGTTGGTTGCGCGTGAATATGAGCAGCAGACCTACAAGACGGCCTGGACGCAGAGTATCACGCGGACTCGCTGGTTCATCGTGCAGGTCGTGTTGCTCTTTGTGGGTGTGCTGGCGGTCAGCGGCATCCTCTCGGCGCTGGTCGACTGGGCGGACAGCGCGACGCAGGATCAACGCTACACCACCTGGGCGTTCGATCTGAGCGCGATTGTTCCCGTCAGCTATGCCACATTTGCGCTCGCGCTGGGCATCGCCGCTGGGGCGCTCTTGCAGCGAACCTTACCGGCTATCGGCGTCACGCTCGCTGGCTATCTCGCCGTCCGCATACCCATTACATCCTTGCTGCGCGCGCATTATCTGCCGCCGCTGACGGCAATATCAGATCTGACCAATCCCCAAAACCTGGGAGGATCAAATGGGGATACGGACTGGTTCCTGGAACAGGGTTACATTCAGGGAGGACACAAGTATCCAAATGGTATCACTTCGCCCTCGTACTGCCCGGATTCGCTACAACAACACAACTTCACGCAATGGAATGCATGCATGAAAGCACACGGGTGGTCACTCTACACCATCTATCAGCCGGCGAGCCGCTTCTGGCTGTTCCAGGGCATCGAGAGCGCGATCTTCTTGGGTCTGGCCGCAGCCCTGCTGGCGCTGACGATCTGGGGGGTGAGGAGGCGACTCGTATGATCTGGCCTGGATCAGTTGCATGGCAGTGGGAGAACCCTCCTGAGCGGCATCTTGTCTGTCCAACTCAATGCATGCTCAGGAGGTTCAGACTACTCGCTATCCCAGTTCCTGGGAATACCTTGTGTGCGGACGCATGATCCCAACACTAGGGCGTTGCCGTGTTGGGTCAGGCCGGATACCATGCTCAATCATTGAGCGGTCCACCAACAATGATGGTCAAACTGTGGTCGGTCAGACTGAAGCAGTGGGAGCCGTCCCACAGCACCTGCTGTTAGTTGTGTCCCGCGTGAATCATGGAATCAGGTCATTACTGCCTGGACGAATAGACGATCTCGCCATCGTGCCATTCAGGCGGCCCGTCGAGGAACTGCAAGAGTTGGCGATAGCGGGCGTCTTGCTCAGGGGCGTTCGCGTTGGCGACATACGCCTCTTTGCTGGTAAAGATGACCGCGAGGTAATACTCGGTGGGGTCGCTATCCATCCGGTAGACGTACGAGCCGACGGCGCCGTCGACATGCGCCTGCTCAAAGATGCGCATCTGCTCGGCCAACTGCGCCTCCGCGCCCGCTTTTGCCTTCATGCGCGCAACAGTACCGTACATGTGAGCTACCTCCCCTTCTGCCTAAGCACCATGGTGCATCGGCGTACATGGCTGACCTCGTAGCGGTCATCGCCATGCTCAAAGAATACCGGTAGATTAGCCCGAAATCATCGTGGATGCTACGGAGATGTTGACGACCAATGTACGGATACACACAACAAACGCTACACGAACGCAGAACAAGAATACGGCTCTAACTACTCTGGCTGACGCGCGGGCGCCCGGCGCGGGGTAGTTCGTACTGTGAGATCGAGATGCGCCAGCCCAATATTTACAGCCCACGCGGCAATTTGTGCTCGCGAACTGAAGCCCAGCTTGCCGAGAATATTGGTGACATGTGATTCGGTGGTACGCTCGCTGATGATCAATTCGTCGGCGATGGCGCGGTTCGATTTGCCCTCTGCCACCAGCGCGGCGACCTGACGTTCGCGCGCCGTCAACATCTGTGACGCCGCCCCAGCAATATCGCCATCATGTTTTGCGCCAGTTGGCAGGGATGGCAGCGCGGAGAGCGCCTGCCGCGAAAATATCGCGCGCTGCATCGTGTCGGGTATGGTCTCCGCCAGTTGTTGAATCAGTGCCCGCGCCTCGGTCACCCGGCGTTGGGCGTCGTCCGTTCGCCCCATGTGCCGATAGAGCGTGGCCAGTTCCGTTAGCACGCGACGCAACGCCGTATATGCACCTTGAGCGCGCAAAAGTTCAGCAGTGTCCAGCAGCCACGGTTCTGCCTCGTCATATCGCCCCAGCGCCACGAATGCGTGCGCATGCAGTAGCGCGACCAGTGGCATTCTTCGCTGCTCGGCGTCGGCTATGCCCTGCTCGAGTCGCTCGGCAATAGCGAGCGCGGCTTCTGGATTTCCCTGTGCCAGCGCAAGCTCCCCACGTGCTATCCACGCGCCGCGCTGCCCCACTGTCTGCATCGTTAAATCAGGCGGGGCGACCGTATCGATCGCGATCTTGGCCGTTGTTAGATCGCCTTGCGCGACGCAGGTTGTTGCGAGTAGTCCGGCATGCTGACAAATCCAGTGTGACGAGCCGATGGCGCGCGCCAACGCCAATCCCGCCTCCAGGTGTTCCCGTGCCAGGGCGAACGCATACAGTTCATAGGCAATCTCGCCCAAGGCAAAGCGGGATGAGGTCATCCACTGGCGGTGCTCGATGTCGCTGGCGATGGCCAGCGCAGCAGTCGCGCTCGAAAGTCCGCGGCCAAAGTCGCCACTGGCTGTCATATTGAGGGCGAGGCCCCAGAGCGCCCATGCCTCACCAGTTCGCCAGCCCATCGCCCGAGCGATGCGTAGTCCGTTTTCGGCGTATTGTGTGCCCTCGGCAAGAGTCATCGGCGAGAGTGGCATTGTCTGCGATTGGCGCAGACTCGTCGCGAATGGAATCGTTACCAGCGTGGAGGCAAGCGTCTGGCGGTCGTCGACCCTGCGTGACAGCGCTATTGCGCGTTCGCCGTACTTCATCGCGTTTGTGAGGTCCGGACTGAGGACGCCCGCCATGCAGAGCAGGTCAAGCGTCTCGGCCATGCCTTGTTCATCGCCATGCTCTTCGAAGATGGCGAGCGCCTCGCCGTGATAGGATTTCGCCGTCATCGGCTCATCGATATTGAGGTGCCAGTTTCCTACTCGATTGAGCGTTCGCGCGCGCTTCAGTGGCTGGCCTAGCGTATCGACCAGTTCCAGGGCACGCCGATAATATTCTCCGGTCTTGGCATAGTCGCGCCCAGCCCAGAGAAGACCGAGATCGAGCAACGCCGCCCACTCGGTGGAGGTATCGTTGGCTTCGTGAGCCAGCCACAATGCTGTCTCCAGGTCGTTGCGAGCGCGCTCGAAGTCGCCGAGTGTTTCACCCGCCCTGGCGCGCGCGCGATAGACGGCGGGCGAGACGGGTATGCCGAGATGGTGCGCGGCGGTGATGGTCCGCGTGAATTGCTGGAATGCGGCATGCGGCGCATACAGGGCGAGCGCCCGTTCCCCGGCGCGGCGCGCATACTCTAACGCGCGCTCCCATTCCCCTGCCTCGCAGGTATGGTACGCCAGTTCACTCAGGTGGCTCTCGATCTCGTCGGCGTGAAGAGCCTCGATCGCCGCCGCGATGGTGCGATGCGTCGACTGCCTCTCGCGCTCCAGCAACTCGGCGTAGACAGCCTGGCGAGTGAGCGCGTGGCGAAAGGCGAATCGCTCGGCGGATTGTTCGACGACCAACTGCGCCGCAATCAGTTCTTTGAGCGTCTCGAGCAGGATCGCTTCGCTGTAGCTCGTCAGGACCTGTAGCAGCGAGAACTCGAAGCGTTGCCCCACGACTGCCGCAAAAGCCATGATCTGTCGCGCCTCAGGGCTGAGGTGTTCGCTACGACGGCGCACGGCATCCTGCACGCTGCGTGGAATGTGCAGATCATTCAGCGGTTTGCGCTCCCACCCGCCATCCGTGAGGAAGATTTCGTCATCGGCCAAAAGCGCGTGCAGCACCTCTTCGATGAAGAATGGATTGCCTTCGGTCAGATCGTACATAGCATCAAGAAACTCCAGTCGCACAGGCCGCTGCAACTGGAAGATGACGTGCAACATCTCTTCCACCTCGGCGTGTGCCAGCGGGCTGAGCGCGATCTCAGTCGCCAGTCGCTCGCGATCGAGGTTGGCGAGGAAGTGGCGCAACTGCGCATGTTGCTCGTCGCTGCGATAGGACAGCAGCAAGAGTATTGGCATGGGCCTGAGTCGCCGCGCCAGAAAGGCCAGATATTCGAGGCTGGTATCGTCGGCCCAGTGGATATCTTCGGCGACGATCATCAGCGGCTGGCGCGTGCTGAGCTGGGAGAGTATCCGGGTAATCGCCTCGAAGAGCCGGCGTTTTTCCTCTTCGGGTCTGGGCGGTGGTGAGATAGCCGTATCAGGCAATTCACCCGCAATCTCTGGCAGCAAGCGCGCAAACTCGGCGGCGTATGGCTCGGCGTAGCGCATCAGGCTGGCAGGAGACGTGGTAGCCAGCAGCGCGCGCAGCATATCCACCAGGGGACCAAATGGCAGCGTTCGATCCGGCTCGAAGCAGTTGCCTTGCAGCACGAGCATCGCATCGCGGCGGATGCCATCCCTGATCTCCGTAATCAGCCGCGATTTGCCGATGCCCGCCTCACCAGACACCAACAGCGTGCGTCCGTGGCCCTGGCGCGTATGGGCGAGCAGGGAATTGATTGATTCCAGGTATGCTGCACGCCCAATCAGCTGTGGGCAGATCGTCGAGCGTGGATGCGAGGTGGCCATAGGTCCATCTGACCTTCGCTAATCTGGAGTGTCTCTCCGGCGTTTGGCCTTACGGATTCGTACATGTCGGCACACTGAGCGGCATCAATTATCACCAGGTGGTTCGTGGGGTAGTTCGCTCGCCGCATTGCACTACGCACTATAGCACAACGTTCTGCCGCGCGTATCGGGGCATTTCCGCGTTGACACGCCCGCCATGAGATGGTACGCTTGGCGGCGGAGTGCGCATGTTGGCGCCTCGTGAGATTCAGGAGCGTGAATCGCGATGCATCCGGCGGGTTTTCAATTCAGCAATGGCATGATCAAGGGCAGCGATTGGGCTGTGGTTCCCTGTCGTATTGCGCCCAAATGCAGCCTGGCTGCTTTGATGTGCCACCGCACCTGATGCTTTCTGAAGATTGAGATCGTGTGGCGGCTGTGGGCCAGTACAGAAGGGGTCCACGGCCGCTTTGTTTTCCCAGCGGACCGTGTCGGCGAATGTCTCGCGCACGTCGCGCTCACGATTGCCTGACGACGCGCTCTCATAGACTTGCGCATCCCCCTGTGCTGGCGTCACTGCCGGAGACGGAGAAAACGGAGAAATCCATGACGCTGGTTGGAGTTCATTCCCTGCAAAAATCCTTCGGTGGCCGAACCATCCTGCGCGGTACCGACCTGGTGATTGCGCCTGAGGCACGCATCGGGTTGGAAGGCGCGAATGGCAGCGGCAAATCGACGTTGCTGCGCATCCTCGCGGGCAGCGAAGACGCCGACACCGGCGAGGTGGCACGCAAGCGTGGGCTGCGGACCGCCTTTCTGCCGCAGCATATCCCTGCGGATGCCCGTACGCCGCTGGACTTCGTGCTGGCGGCGCGGCCCGACCTGGTCGAACTGGAGTCAGCGCTGGCAGCCTGTGAAACCGATCTGGCCGATCCCCAGGTGACTGCCGACCTGCGCCGCATCGAGCGCGTGCTGGAGCGCCAGGAGCGATTGCTGCGCCGCTTCGAAGAGATTGGCGGGCCAGGGTTCGAGGGTGAGGCGCGGAGCTACCTGCGCGGGCTGGGGCTGGATGACACGGCAATCGCGCAGCCGATGGCGGAACTGAGTGGCGGCCAGCGCAAGCTCGTCGCTCTGGCGGCCTGCCTGGCGCAGCGGCCTGATCTGCTGCTGCTTGACGAGCCTGAGACACATCTCGATCTGCGCCACCGCGAGTATCTCGAATCGCTCATCCGCGAATTTGCTGGCGCCGTGGTGATTGTCTCGCATGACCGCTATCTGCTCGACGAGACGGTAAGCGAGATCGCCGAGCTGGACCGTGGCGTCATCACACTGTGGCCGGGCAACTACTCGGCGTACACCCTGGCGCGAGAGGTCGCCTTGCAGCGGCAGCAGGTCGTCTACTCCGCGCAACAAAAGGAGATTGCCCGGCTTGAGGCGGCCATCGCTCGCTTCAAGCTCTGGGCCAGCATCGTCGTCAACGAGCGGCACATCAAGCAGGCGCGCAATAAACAGCGTCAGATCGACCGCATGGATAAGGTCGAGCGGCCGGTCTTGCAGCGGCGCACCATGGCGCTGGAACTGCGGAGCGCGGCGCGTGGCGGACAGAAGGTGCTGGAGCTGCGCCACGCAGACATGGCGTTCGGCGATGACATCATCTTGATGGATGCGGATCTGCTGGTCATGCGCGGCGAGCGGGTGGGCATCATTGGTCCCAATGGAGCGGGCAAAAGCGTGCTGGCCAAGATGCTAACTGGTGAGTTGACGCCGACCAATGGGCAGCGTTGGGTCGGGCCAAGCATTACACTCGGCTACTTCGCTCAGGGCCACGAGACGCTCGATCCGGAGGCGACACCGGTTGACGTGATTCGCGCGGCCAAGCCATGGTATGAGGAGCAGGCGGTCGCGTTGCTGGGACGCTATCTCTTCAGCTATGAACAGGCGCGGCAGCCGATTGGCACGCTCAGTGGCGGCGAGCGCAGCCGGTTACAGTTATTGCTGCTGATGCTCGGCGGCGATAACTGCCTGATTCTGGACGAGCCGACAAACCATCTCGACATCGCGTCCGCCGAGGTGCTGGAGGGCGCGCTCGAACGTTACGATGGGACGGTCGTGGTCATCTCGCACGATCGCTACTTTCTCGATCGCATCGTCGACCGCATCGTCGAAGTGCACGATGGCGAGCTGGTTAGCTTCGACGGCGGCTACTCTGCCTGGAATGAACGGCAGCAGGCGCGTGTTGGATGACGATTCGACGGCTGCATGGTGTCTCGCAAGTCGTGTGATACCATGCGGCATCGTCGTCAATGCTCGTTGTTGAGTGTAGCCAAGAGTCCCCTGAATCCGACATATGGAAGAAGCATCCTCGTCATGTAACTGGCCAGAGGCTACGTATGCGCTCGCCGAGAAAGGATCTCCTCCAATGCGTCTTCGCACCAAGCTACCTCCCCGACGACGTCGCGCGTTCGGGCTAGCGCACGTCATGCTGGCGCTGGCCGCGTTGTTGGGAGCGACATTGCTGACACTCGTGAACGTCCCGCGTGCCCTGGCCTGCCCTGTGTGCGTGAGTCCGGATAAGATCACACTCTCTGGCGATGGCATCGCTGGTACCGCCGTCGTCACCGACCCAGTTGTGCTGGCGTGGTTTACTACCGCGCAGTTCATGGGCTTCGAGCAGCGGGCGCCCATCGCCAATCCTGTGCAGACGGGAACGGGCGTCGAGATGACGCGCTACTACAAGAATAGTGGCGTTCCAGCATCGTACTGGAGCCTTGGCTTCGACCATATGCGCTACTATCCCGGAGCGCCGGGGAAACCAGGCTACATCTTCTACGAAGGTGTGGTCGACGCAGCCAACAATCCTTTTGCCCAGGCGCTCAACCTTGACCAGCGCACTGGCAAGTGGTACGCGCTGACGAGTGACGACGATCAGCATATGCGTCAGTTGCTGGCAGTGGCTCAGGGTCGGACCTTGGCCAATAGCGATGTGCCCCAGCCAGCCACGTCAACAAGGCCGTCGATTGGCGTACAGCCGCCGTTCTCTATTCAGGCGCTCCGTAGTGGGTGGTTGCCCGTGACGATTCTGAGCGCGTTCATGCTGGTGCTGGTGGCAACCGTGGCATATCGTGTGCTACGGCTGCGGCGCCATCCGAGAATGTTCGTCGTCGATGAGGCATCCGACTGAGAAACGCGTCATCCGTGCTTGTTGGCTCCGCTGGGCAGCCAGAGGAGCGCCCCGCCCAGAGCGGCAAAAACCGCCAGTAGCCAGAATATTTCGGTGAAAGATGCGCCCTGAAGCAGCAGCAGCCCGACCACAGAGGGACCGGCCGCGCGCGCCAGCGTAATCACCAGCGCCAGTTGACCGTTGACGCGCCCGTAGATGCGGGTTCCGAAGCGATCGGCCACCAGACCCGCGCGTGCGGGCGAGAACATGCCGAAACCCGCGCCAAAGAGGATCAGGAAGAGCGCCAGCCCTACAGGGCCACGCACCAGGGTCAGCACAATGATGCCGAGCGCCAGCGCCAGGAACAAGATCGCGGTGAGGGCCGCGCGCGACTGTGGGCTGCTGCGCCAGGTGACAAGGATACGTCCGAGAATGGCGATCACGCCGATCAGGCCGCTGGCGGTGGCTGCCTGGGTCGTGGGCATTCCCTGCTGGCCGAGGTAGGGGATGAGGTAGACGACCAGCGCCGAGATGGCCAGTTGCGCCAGTGCGAATCCGGACACCAGTTGCCAAAATCGCCACATCCGCCACGGCGACTCGCCAGCCAACTCAGCTTCGTCGGTGACATGGGAGGCCGGAGGATATGGGCGTAGCAAGATGGCATGTGGCAGCGCCGCGCCCAGCAGCAGCGCCAGCGCCAGGAGCAGCAGCGCCGTCCGCCAGCCAAAGTGTTCCACCAGCAGTGCCGTGGCGGGCAGATAGATGACGCTGGCCAAGCCGGAAACCGTCGTCAGCACGGTTAGTGCGCGCTCGCGCCGGGGAAACCATGCCGCCACGGTGGTGAAGGCTGGCTCGTAGAGGGTGGCGGCCATCGCGATGCCCAGCACGATCCAGAGTCCGTAGTAGACGGGCTGCGATGTGACTCCGCTCCACACCACCAGGCCAGCGACGCCGAGCAGCGCGCCTGCGGCCATTAGCGCCCGCGGACTGCGTGTATGGTCAAGCCAGCGGCCTATCGGCACGCCCATCAGGCCGGAGATGAGCAGCGCCAGCGAGTAGCCCCCAGTAATGGCCGCCTGGCTCCAGTGGAGATCGCGCTCCATCGGGCCAAGAACTACAGAGATAGTGTAGTAGAGAACTCCCCAGCTGGTGATTTCGGTGAGTGAGAGCGTCAGCACCTGGCTCCAGGCGGCGAGTCCTGCCGGGGTGGTTGTCTCGTGTGGCGCATGCTCGCCCGACGCGCTGGAATCGAGCGGAACCCGGCTCATGGGCGCGCCAGCAGCGGGACATTCCTGTTCTGCAGCCAGGCATCCCAGGTGTCGCGCGGGGCGAGATTGAACAGGGCACACGGTGGGTTGGGATCGTCCACCAAATCTTGCAGTGGTCCCTGCCACCAGCCGACATCGTGCCACGCGCCATATTTATAGCCGACATGGTGGTAGACC
This sequence comes from Ktedonobacteria bacterium, assembly GCA_027307065.1. Lineage (GTDB taxonomy): Bacteria > Chloroflexota > Ktedonobacteria > Ktedonobacterales > JADMIN01 > DAHUXT01. The sequence continues at coordinate 3,585 of DAHUXT010000086.1, read as the reverse complement.
CCGACGGGTATCAGCCCCATCGCCTCGTGCAGCCCCACGCTCGCGGGATTCGGCAGCGTAATGCCCCCATACACATTGACATACCCCAGCGCCCGCAGCATCGCGAACAATGCGCTGTAGAGCGTCCGTCCGAGGCCACGCCCGTGCCACGCGTTGTGCAGATAGACTGAAACGTCGGTCGACCACTGATAGGCGGCGCGTTCGCTGTGCTTGCCCGCGTAGGCGTAGCCCACCACCACGTCTCCCTCAATGGCTACCAGCCAGGGAAACTGCGCCATCGTCGTTTCTATCCGGCGTGCCATCTCGTCCACCGTCGGCGGGATCATTTCGAATGAGATCACCGTCTCCGTCACGTAGGGCGCGTAGATAGCGGTAATCGCTGGCGCGTCAGGTGGGCGCGCCAGCCGGATTCCGATGCTCATGGGTCATTCTCTCCGTGTAGAACACTGCTCCTCCAGCAGCATAGCATGGACCACCGTAGCCTGATTGTGCAGTGTGCATGAAAGCGGAGAGATGTCTCTGGTCAGATGTTAGCCAAGTTTCAGGCAAGCCCGGTGCGGAAACCATCGCGCCATGTTTTGTAGCCCGGCTGCCAGTTGAGCTCGCGCTTGGCTTTGGCGTTCGACGCGCCGCGAATCTGGGTCATCATCGATACGGCGACGTCGCCGACGATGAAGCGGGCAGCCCATACCGGAATATGGAATGGCGGTTTGGCGCCCACAGTCTTGGCAAGCGCAGGAAGCCAGACATTGACTGGCGCTGGCTCATCGTCACAGATGTTGTAGGCGCCCGGCTCGCCGTGCTGGATTGCGGCCACCGCAGCCGACGCGGCGTCATTCACGTGGATGAATGACCAGATGCCCGCGCCGTTGCCGACGATCGGGAATCCGCGCTTGCGAAGCATCGCCACAATGTCGCCGTCAAGCGCGAAGCCGGTGCCGGGGCCGTACAGATTGCCATAGCGCAGCGCGATGCCCTGGATGTTGCTGTCGCTCTGGATGACCCGTTCGAGATGGCGAATCGCCGCCATCGACTTCGTCTGATTGACCGGCGGCGTTGAATCGAGTGGGTCGTCCTCAGCTTTAATCAATGCGCCAGTGCGCGCATACGTCCAGTTGCCATAGCTCTGCGCGATGAACCGCCGCGTGCCTGCCGCCTGTGCCGCTGCCATCAGATAGTCGGTTCCCTCGGTGCGCAGCCGAGAGGTTAGAGCGAATACTTCGTCGAACCGCTTCAAGTTGGTCACGCCGGTAAGGGCGGTCAGCTCGTGGATGATAACCTCTGGCTCGGCCCGCATCACCGCCTGCATCACCGCGTCACGGTCGAGCGCGTCGGCCACCACTGGTTCGGCGCCAGCCGCGCGCAATGCGTCCACATTGTTGGCTGAGCGCGTCATGGCGACGACCTGGTAGCCGCCCGCTACGAGCTGAGATACCAGCGGCTTGCCGATAGCGCCACTTGCTCCCGCTACAAAGACTTTCATCGTCCGATCTCCTTCTTTATACCCATTGCACACGCGTGTAGTGCTTTGCGCGCTCTTAGACGAGGTAGCCACACGCCCTGTGACAACTCTCGCGTGCGGCAGAAAAATACGCATGGGAGATCGGGAAAATCGGCTTATTGCTCGCGTGGTTTGATGCGGGCGAGATCGGAGACTGGGAGGCCGAGATGTGTTAGTTTGTCGGGGTTGACGATGGAGCGCACCGTCTGGATGACGCCGCCACCAATCTCGAGCGCGAGAGCATTGATGATGCGGCCGTCGGCATCGAACGAGACCGCGCCGGGCTGGCCGTTGACGAGGGCGAAGTGGAAGGTGACGTTGAACTTTTCCGCCACAAACATGAGGCTCCGGATGATGAGAGCCACTCGCTGCTGGCCAAATATCGGCTCTGGGTACGCGTGCGCCTTGCCGCCGCCATCGCCATAGAATCCGGCCTCCGCTGCGAGGAACTTGACCAGGCTGCTCATGTCGCCGTCCACCGCCGCGTCGAAGAATCGGCGCGCAAGCTCGTAGTGCTCTTGCGGATTCGCGTCGAATCGTGGTTTGCCCGCGTCAATGCGCTTCTTGGCGCGGGCGAAGATCTGGCGGCAGTTGTCCTCGCTTTTCTGGACTGTCGTGGCGATCTCATCGTAGTCGTAGTCAAAGACTTCGCGCAGCAGAAACACCGCGCGCTCGACCGGGGAAAGCGTCTGCAGCAGCACGAGAAACGCCAGGGAGAGCGAATCGTTCTTCTCGGCGAGATCGGCGGGGTCGGGGTCGAGCGAGACCGCAACTGGTTCTGGCAGCCAGACGCCCACATACGCCTCGTGCCGTGCCCGCGCCGACCGCAACGAGTCGATTGCCAGGCGTGTCGTCGCCGTCGTCAGGAATGCCTTCGGCGATTCGATAATGCTGCCCAGCGTCAGCGCGCGATGGAGGCGCAGAAACGCCTCCTGGACGATATCCTCCGCCTCGCCGACGCTGCCGAGCATCCGGTAGGCAATCGAGAACATCAGCGGGCGCAGCGCCTCATACTGCTCGAAGCCCTTGTCTGGTGTCGTCGGTTGTCCGCCCTGCTCGTCCATGTGCGTCCTCCATCTGGAGTATAGCGCATCGAATAACCGGCAGATATCTGACATCACTGCCCTCGTCTGGTGTGATACCGTGCCTCACATCACGGTATTTTTCGGGCCGCTTTGCGGGTCGAGTGTGGGGCAGCGCACGGAAGGCTGCTGCCCGTTCACCTGCCTTTTGCGGCGAGTTGAGGAGTTTTCCCACATTCGCACAATTCAATCGCTGAACCGGTATTGGAGGCTCTTGGCCCACTATCTGCGGCCCCAGTGGCTGCGAATGGGCTTTTTGGCGCTCGTTCTGGGCGGCGCCATCAGTGTGCAGGTGGTTACGCCACTGGTGGCGAGCCGCTTTATCGATCAGGCTACATCCGGTGGGGCGCTGCGTGGCTTGATCGTCCTGGCGCTGGTAGCCATTGGTTTGTCTCTCGGTGGACAGGGCGTGGCAGTCGTCGAAACCTACCTGGCCGAAAGCGTCAGCTGGGCGGCTACCAATGCGCTACGCGCCGATCTGCTCGGCCACCTCCTTCGGCTGGATGCCTCGTTTCATACCGCGCACACGCCGGGCGAGTTAATCGAGCGCGTGGATGGCGACGTGGCCACGCTGGCGCGGTTTTTCTCGCGGTTTGTGGTCTACGTGCTTGGCAATGGCCTCTTGATGGCCGGCGTCGTCGTACTCCTCTTTTCGGTGGACTGGCGGGTAGGACTGGGCCTAAGCGCCTTCGTCATCCTGGCTTTGCTCGCGATGCTGCGTATCCGCGCCACCGCCACGGCGCTCTGGGTAGCGGAACGCCAGGCCAGCGCCGATTTCTATGGTTTCCTGGGCGAATATCTCTCCGGGTTGGAGGATATCCGCTCAAGTGGGGCGGGAGCATTCGTGCTGCGCCGCTGCGCCGAGGTGATGCGCTCGTGGCTGGCCGTGACGCTCAAGGCTCAGATGCGTGGCTACGCGTTGATCGCTTCTAGCCAGGGGCTTTTTGCGATCGGCACGGCGGTTGCCTTCGCGCTCAGCGCCATCCTGTTCCGGTCGGGCAC
>DAHUXT010000085.1 GCA_027307065.1 Ktedonobacteria bacterium | reverse complement strand
GAGACAGGCACCTGCGGTGGCGCCCTCGAGTCGCTGAGCACCGTCAATGGCTCCTTTCAGTGGGTGCGCGACTACCCTAACTGCGCGGGCCTGGTGCCGCTCAGCGGCGGATGGCTCGTGGTAGGCTGACCCGTCTCTGATACATGAACCATATTGATGCTGCGCCACTCCTGCCTATTCAGGAGGGCGGCATGAAGCGATCAGGAAGCTTGCCCTTTCGACCAGTTTCCAGGTCGTCGCGGAAGAGATCGGCGAAGGCTGAGCCAGGTGTATCCCAACTGGTTGAGCGGTGCAAGCGCTGCAATGATCCGTAGCAACATCGCAGGAAGCGCGAGACTATTCAACGCGAAGCCCGGTGGCCCACCAATTTGCTACCAGCGTTGACTTTCGAATCCGCCTGTATTACTACAGCGACGCTTAATCGTAGGTCGGTCGCCATATGCTCAAGTACTGCGCGGCATGGACGGTGTCGATACTTCGCACAGCTCGCTCGCTGTCAACCCTGACTTCATGAGCCTTCTAATGTTAAGCGTCGCTGTAGTAGTATAAGCTGTTTCGAAACCGTCTAGTGGTGGGGCGCCCTGGCGAACCAGTCGCGATCTGCCGTTGCTTCTTCTGTCGCCTCGCTCGTATCATGCGTGGAGTGACATCGGCTTTACGATATGAAGGAGCTACGTCGCGCATGACTCTGCAATTTGGCTTACTGGTTCCCCAAGGGTGGACGATGGATCTGGCGGAGATCAGCGATCCCGTCCAGGCCTATGAAACGATGACGAGCATTGCGCAAACGGCTGAGGAGGTCGGATTCGACGCGATCTGGCTCGTCGATCACTTTCACACGATACCGGAGCCGTCGCAGGAGGTGACGTTCGAGAGCTGGACGACCACGGCGGCCCTGGCGCGTGACACGAAGACGATTCGTGTCGGCCAGATGGTGACCTGTAATGGCTATCGCAATCCGGCGCTGCTGGCGAAGATGGCGAGCACCCTCGACGTGCTTTCGCATGGCCGCCTGAACTTTGGCATTGGGGCAGGCTGGTACGAACACGAATTTCGCGCGTATGGCTACGAGTTCCCCGATGGACCAGAGCGGCTGCGTCAACTGCGCGAGGCGGTGCAGATCATCCTGGCGATGTGGACGCAGGACGAGGCGAACTTCGAAGGCAGCTATTATCACGTGCGTGGCGCGATCAACCAGCCCAAAGGCGTTCAGAAGCCGCACATTCCGCTGCTGATCGGCGGCGATGGCGAAAAGGTGACGCTCAAGCTGGTGGCCCAATATGCCGACGCCTGTAACGTGGCCGAAGATCCAGCCAGCGCCAAACAGAAATTCGACGTGCTCAAGCGGCATTGCGAGGCATTGGGGCGCGATTATGAGAGTATTTTCCGGACGACGACGACCTTCTGTCTGCTGGCCGACAGTGACAAGGAGGCGCTGGCGCTCCTGACCCCTGAGCGCAAAGCCAGGCTCGGCGAGACGGTGAATACCGCGCTGATTGGCGGCCCCGCGACGATCCGCCAACGGATTGCCGCCTATGAGGAGACGGGCACGCAACAATTGCTGCTCCGCTTCATCGATGGGACCAACCTGGAGACCCTGCGCCGCTTTGCCCAGGAGTTCATCCGCTAACCGATAGACTACGCCGAAGGGCCGCTCCTACGTGCCCGTTATCCGGCGGTTGCCGTGGCGACATCCAACGTGGGGGCTGTCTCTGGTGTCGCGGTCTGCCGCTCTGAAGCCGGCTCCGCTGGCGTAGCGGCTGGCAGTGGCGGGTGATGATGTGAACGGCGGGTGGCCAACGCGCGCGTGGCGAGGAACGTCCAAACGGTGAGCAGCGTTGGCAGGAACCAGAACGCGACGCTATTGGGAATCCCCAGCGCCAGCGAGAATATACTTTGTGGCGTCGAGCCGTTGCGCGCGGGAACGACTCCACTGCTGATAAGCGGCCAGTAGAGCTCGGCCAGCGGGAACGCCACATAGGTGTGGTAGACACGGACGCCCAGCGCGACGAACAAAAACGACAGCGCGATCGCGTAGATGAGCGAGACCGCCATGGCGATGCGCAGCCAGCGGCGCGGATGATCCACCACCCAGATGAGTGCGAGACAGGCAAATGGCAGCATCGGCACCAGCAGGCGCGGGCCAGGCAGATTCTCGCCCGCCATCGGCAGGAAGTACGACGAGATCGCCAGCGGATAAAGCGCTGTCACCGCCAGCACGACAATCGCCTCCGGTGCGCCGGGCGCCTGAAGCGTTGCGCGTGCCGTCGCCAGCCAGCGTCTGAGCCTGCGCGCCGAGGACATCGTCGTCGCCGTCGCTCCGGTGTGTTCGGCTGTTCTGGCTGTTGCCCGATAGCCCGCGCGCAGCCAGCGAATCAGCCCAAGCGGCACGAGCAACAGGAACGGCGACTCCATGATCAGCCCACGCGGGAAGACCAGCGTTGACCAGAGTCTATCGAGGTGGGGCGTGGTGATGCCAAAAAAGCCCTGATGCTGGCCAGAGAACGCCTCGTCGCTGACGTAGGCGTAGCTCAGGTGGAACGGACTGCCAAAGGCGAACCAGTCGTACCATCCCAGCAGCAGCACGCTCGGTATCAAGCCCGCGATGAACGCGCTCAGCATCCGTATGCGCTGCTGCGGAAAGACGAGCCAGATATAGACGAACAGCACCACCACGATCACGCCGACGGGGTATTCGCTGATGACGGCGAGGCCGATGAGCAGGCCAGCAAGCGCCACCCAGGTCCCGGAGTTCTCACGCTCGCGGGCGCGAAAGATCAGGTAGAAACCGATGAAGGCCAAACCACCGCCGAACGCGTGGCTGAAGAACGTCGTCGAGAAGGGGAATGCCAGCGTTCCCAGCGCGAACGTGCCCGCCACCACCATCGGCAGCGGCGTGGACGCCAGCGAAGGGCGCAGGTGCGCGGCGAAACGGCGGAGCGCCACGGCGCAGAGAATTGCCACCGGCAGCACGGTAAACGCGTTGAGAATGGCGATTTGCTGCGTGAGCGTAAATCGCGTGGTGTCGTCGATAGTGAAGACGTGGCCGAGCAGCCACAGCAGCGGCGTCGCCAGGATCGAGAGGCCCAGCGAACGTGGTGAGTACCAGTGCCCCTGGTAGTAACTGACGTCGATGGTGTTGCCAGCGTGAATATCAATGATCGCGGTGCCATGCGCCAGCGCGTAGACCATATCGTAGCGGCTGAGTGTGTTGGTGCCGGAAGGTGTCAGATAGAAGGCATAGCAGAGCGCGAGCAGACCGGCAAAGACGCGATCACTCTGGAAGAGCCGTGCAAGTGCCTGAGGCACCGATGCCCACCATTGCTTCAGCAGCGTCCTTGTTGCCAAAGTCGGCACAAGCGTGCGCGTGGCGGGAGCCAGCGACGCAACGTATGCCAGCCAGCGCTCGCCCACCGTTCTTTTCATCTCTTGGCTACGCATATATCCGTTAGTATACTGGGCACTGCTGCCGCATGCCAACACACTCCCCTCATTCGGCGAGTGCCATGTAGCGCCAATTATTGTGCATTTTCCGCGCCAGTGAACGTCATGCCCGCAACGGCGGTGTGGGCGAGCAGATGCGCTCCCGTGCGCCAGAGAACGTTGTGCCGAGCGTCATCGCTCCAGCCATCCAGGTTGAAAAAGTCGGCCAGCCAGCGATCTGGCGGAATAAAGGGATAGTCCGACCCAAACAGAAACTTTCCGTTCAGACGTCCCGCGGCCTCTTTGAGGAGCGCCGGTGGGATGTATTTCGGCGACCAGCCAGAAAGATCATTGTACACATTCGGTTTGTGTTGGAGCACCGCGATCATCTCCTGCTCCCACGGCCAGGAAGGATGCGCGCCGATGATGGTCAGGCTGGGGATATCGGCGGCCAGGCTATCCAGGTAGATGGGGCGCATCGTATCCAGTTTGACCGCGCCGCCACCGGGCATATTCGCGCCCAGGCCGGATGTGCCGGTATGAAACAGCGCCGGGATGCCCAGCGCGGCGATGCGCTCGAAGAGTGGCGTGTAGCGTGGATCGTTGGGATAGAAGTTCTGGATGCCGGGATGAAACTTGGCTCCTGACAGGCCCAGGTCTTTGACCGCTCGCTCAATCTCCTCGATGGCGCGGTCGCCTTTGAGTGGATCGACGCTGGCGAACCCCACGAACTGTTGCGGATAGCGGCGCACAATCTCGGCGACGGTATCGTTCCGCAGTGGCTTCTGGCCGGTGGCCGTCTCGGCATCCCACGCCAGCAGCACGCCGACGATATCTTGCGCGGCGTAATAGTCGGCGATCTCCTCGATGTCGCGCAGCTTGACCTCTTTGCGAAAGTACTGCTCCGCGGCAGCGCGATACTTGCCGATGGCGCCGTCCATGAATTCGGCGATAGGCAGATGCACATGGAAGTCGATTGCGCGTGGCACGGTCTGGCCTCCTCATCGCCGCAAAAACCGCTTGAAGCGATGGCTTCTCAGGGCTGTCCAAAAGACTACGCTGCCGAACTGGGCGCGCTCTCAGATTCATCTCAGCTTCGCGCATACTATACCACGGAAAGCGCCAGCGACCGAACGCCTGGTCGGGCTATGCGTTTGCCGCGCCCGTGGCAGCAGGCATATACTGATGGGGCGGCGCTGGGCATTTCGCGGCGCACAGTAACGAGGCGGTATCGTGCACGAGACTCCGGCGAGGGCAGGAAAACAGAGCGATAGCGCGCGCCAACTGATCGAGCGGGCGCAGAACATCCTCGCCTACGAGCAGCGTAGCGGTCATCAGGATACCGTTGTCAAGCCTGGTGGCATCGAGGCGTTCGTCGAGCGGTGGGCCACCCAGATGCGCGACGCCCGTGATCGGGGCGAGATTGCCGCGCCGCCCGCCGGAGCATCGGGTCGCCTGCCCGAAGTCGCGATTCTGCACCTGCTGACCGGCTACCACGCGCTCGACCCGATGCAGCGCGCCGCCAACATTCGCGCGTCGCTGGCGCTCTTGGATGCCTTCGATACGCCTGAGACGGCTGCGAAGCCCCCCGCCGCCAGAGCGAATCTTGCCCCCCGGCGTGAAGCGCCGCGATTTGGCCAGCCAGCCAATGGGCGCGCTCAATCGCGTCCATCAACGTCCGCCGAAGAACCGTGGCCGCTGGCGAAGCCGTTGCCCAAGCCGCCGGTGCTGCCCGCTGAGCGCCCGCGATCCGCCGAACCGCCACGCGAGCCACGCCCCGAAGACGAATATCTGCTCCAGGCGGCGGTGACTGCCGTGCCCGGTGTTGGCGCGACCCAGGAGGCGCGGCTGGCGCGGCTGGGCATCCAGACGGTGCGCGACCTGCTCTTCGACTTTCCGCGCGAGCACCACGACTACAGCACGTTGCAGAAGATCGGCCAACTCCCCTTCGAGACTGTCTCGACGACGCTCGGACTTATCTGGGATGTAGAGAACAAGCGCACCAAGAATGGCCGCACCCGCACTGTTGCCCGCGTCTCGGACGAAACGGGCGCTGTCTACGCGACGTGGTTCAACCAGCCCTACCTGCTGAAGCAACTGCCACGCGGCACGCACATCGTCATGACCGGCACGAAGCAGCGGTTTGGCAACCGGGTGGAGTTCGCGGTGAAGAGCCACGAGCTGCCGGAGCAGGGCGATCTGATCAACACCGGACGGCTTGTGCCCGTCTATGGGCTGACTGAGGGGCTTAGCCCGAAGGTGATGCGCCGCTTCACCAAGTGGGCCGTGGATCGCTGCGCGCCGTTCGTGCCTGAGCATCTGCCACCAGAGGTACGCTCACGCGCCAAGCTGATGCCGCTGCCCGATGCGGTGGCGGAGATGCACTATCCGCAGAATGGCGAGTTGCTGGCGTCGGCGCGCAGACGGCTGGCGTTCGACGAGCTTTTCCTGATTCAACTGGGAATGCTCACCCGCCGCGCCAACTGGAAGGATGGCTCGCCTTCCCCGGCGATGCCCGTGCCCGAATCACTGATCTTCGCCGATGTCTCTGCCGATGTGCCTGGCGACGCCGCTGGCGCGATGGCGGCCAGCAACCCTGGTGGCGGACTCTGGCCGCTGACGGCCACCTGTTTCGAGTCGACGCTACCGTTCCGCTTCACGGGAGCGCAGCGGCGCGCCATCCGCGAGATCATGGCTGACCTGGCGACGGTCAAGCCGATGAGCCGTCTGTTGCAGGGCGATGTGGGCTCCGGCAAGACGGTGGTGGCTGCCGCCGCGCTGTTGGCCGCCGCCGCCAATGGCTATCAGGGAGCGTTGCTCGCGCCGACGGAGATTCTGGCCGAGCAGCACTATCGCGGCCTGAGCGCATTGCTCGCGCCGTTCGGTTTGCATGTGGTGCTGCTGACGGGCAGCCAGCGCGCCAAAGAGCGCAACGCCGCCCGCGACGCGCTCGCGAACGGGCAGGCGGCTGTGGCCATCGGCACACACGCACTGATCCAGGAAGGCGTCTCGTTCGCGCGGCTGGGTCTGGCGGTGGTGGATGAGCAGCATCGCTTCGGCGTCGAGCAGCGCGACGCACTCCGCGAGAAGGCCCAGGGCTCCCGGCCGCACGTGCTGGTGATGACCGCGACGCCGATTCCGCGCACCCTGGCGCTCACGCTCTACGGCGATCTGGATGTCTCGGTGCTCGACGAGATGCCTGCTGGCCGCCAGCCCATCATCACCCGCTGGCGATCGGGCACGCAGCGGCAGGGGGCGTATCGGCTGGTGGCGGATGAGGTCGCGCAGGGGCGTCAGGCCTACATCATCTGCCCGCTGGTCGAGGAATCCGAAACGCTGGAAGCCAAGGCCGCGACGCAGGAGTATGAGCGGCTGCGGACGCAGGTTTTCCCCGATCTGCGGCTGGGACTGGTCCACGGCCAGATGCGCCCGGCGGAGAAAGATCGCGTGATGCGCGCCTTCCGCGATGGCGAGATCGACGTGCTGGTGGCGACCTCGGTGGTGGAGGTTGGCGTGGACGTGCCCAACGCGACGGTGATGCTGATCGAGGATGCCGAGCGCTTCGGTCTCTCGCAGCTGCACCAGTTCCGCGGGCGGGTCGGGCGCGGCGCGCACCAGTCGTACTGCTATCTGCTGAGCCACGATGCTGGCATGACGGCGCGCGAGCGGCTGAGCGTGCTGGAGCAGACGACCGACGGCTTCGTGCTGGCGGACGCCGATCTGCGGCTGCGCGGCCCCGGCGATTTCTTTGGCACGCGGCAGAGCGGCCTGCCAGAGCTAACGGTGGCGACCATGGCAGATACGCCGCTGCTGGCGCTCGCCCGCACCACGGCGGAGTGGCTCTGGCAGCGCGACCCCTACCTGCGCGCATCCGAGCACGCGGCCCTGCGCGAGCGTGTCTTTCTCTTCTGGCGCAACTTCGCTGCGCATTGACGCATCCTCGCTCTGGCGCGTTTCCCACGACTCAGGTACACTGGGGTAGCCAGCCATGCCGGTTGGCAGATATATCATGGCGTTTTCACGTGGTAGCTAGCCACGTCTTCGAGGTTGGTGAAAGGAAGCGCGCACATGAGTGATGCGCAGGGCGTCTCCGCTCAAAGCGACACGACACCCACAGGGGAGAATTCGTCCACGACGCCTGCAACGACGCGAGCCCATAGCGGCTGGCTCATCCGTCTGTTGGCAACGCTGGGCGCGCTCGTCTTCGCCTACGCCGCATGGCTGCCGTGGGCAGTGGTAACCACTACAGTCTCCGGCAAAGTGCAATTGCCTGTGCTGATAGATCCCAACGCGGCGTTCGTCGCGCATCTGGTGAAACTTGGCAGTTTCTCGCCCACACCATGGGTCGTGTCGGCGTTTTCGATGCTCGGCCTGCTGCTCGTGCCGCTGCTCTGGCGGCCTGCGGATTCCCTGCTCGGCGCGATAGCCTCGCACGTTCTTGGTCTCTGGCTCGTCTTTGCCACCGTTTTCGTCGTCGCATTTGGTCTCTCGCCGCTGGTCTCTGGCAAGCCGCAGCCGTACCCATTTCCGTACGACGCCATTCTGGACATCACCTTCGTAGGCCACCTCGCCCTTGGATTCTGGCTCGCGGTAGTCGCCCTCGTGCCGCTGTGGATCGCCGTCATCGGGCTGCTGGTGGGCGAGTGGCGCAGACATGCCTTTTGGCATCTCCCAGGCAACGATGTCGATGCGCCGCGGTCGTTTATTCAACTTCCGGGCGCCAGCGTGCTCAACCTCGGTCTCATCGTCTGGGCGCTTGGCTTCTTCAGTGTCGGCTGGGCCTCGCTCAACTGCACGCAGACGCCGCTGTTCTTCAGTAGCTGCCAGGGCGCACCCGCATCTGGCGCGCTTTTCGCCGGTATCTCGCAGGCAGCCTCCGGCCTTTCGGTGAGTGGCGCGACTGACCCGACCCTGCTGCTCGCGCTCGATCCAACCATCGCCAGAGACGCGCTCGGCATCCTCATGCTAGGTGGCGCGGTGCTTATCTTCCTGGGCGTCTGGCTGCGGGCAGTGACGCGCGTCTTCTGCGTCTGGACGACGCTCTGGTTGCTTGCGGCGGTCGGTCTCGTCGGGGTGGGTACGCTTGGCGTTGGAGCTATCGTCGCCCACCCAAGCCGCTACGGGTTTCCATCCGGAACATGGAGCGCAGAGTCCGGAATCGTCATCACGCTGGTCGGACTCATTCTTGCGTTCGGTGGGTTGCTCACGCTGGCATTCGTTGCCCTGCGGAGAAACGCGGAGTAGCGCGTGGCTGGTTGTTACTGTGCCATGCCGGAACATAAATGCCCCGGCGAATTACCCCGCCCGAGGCGTAGCAATCGCCCCTTCGCCGTAGATTCAATACTTCGGCCCGTTCGCGCTACACCCTTCATGCCGCAACAATAGCGTGTTGGCAGCCCTCTCTTGGTGAGGAAACGGTTCCCGGCGTGGTACAATGCGCTCGTTTGCAACCCGATGACGAGGAGGACGAGACGACATTATGTCGGACGAGCGAGAGGCACGCCTCGAAAAGCTGGCCGCATTGCGTGCCGAGGGAATAGATCCCTATCCGGCGCGCAGCCACCGCACCCATATCGCCGCCGAGACGCTGGCGAACTTCGATTCCCTTCAGGGAGAACACATCACGCTGACCGGACGCCTGATGCTGCTGCGTGAGATGGGAAAATCGGTCTTTGCCCACATCGAGGATGGCTCGGCGCGCATCCAGATATACTTCAAGCGCGATACCCTCGGCGACGAGGCCTTCCGCCGCATCAAGTTGCTCGACCTCGGCGATTTTCTGGAGGTGACGGGCACACTTTTCACCACGCGCACGGGCGAGAAGACGCTGGCGGTGGAGCGCTACGAACTGCTCTCCAAGTCGTTGACACCCTTGCCCGCCAAGGGCGCGGGCGGCGACCTCAAGCTGTTCGATCCCGAAACACGCCACCGCAAGCGCTATCTCGATCTGCTCGCCAACCGCGAGGTAGAGTTCCCGATTTTTCAGGCGCGGGCGAAGATACTCGCATCCATGCGCGACTTTCTGAACGGGCGCGGCTTCATCGAGGTCGAGACGCCGATTCTGCAGCCGCTCTATGGTGGCGCGTCGGCCCGCCCATTCGTGACGCACCACAACACGCTCGACCGTGACTTCTATCTGCGCATCGCGCCCGAGTTGTACCTCAAGCGGCTCATCGTCGGCGGCTTCGAGCGGGTCTATGAGATTGGCCGTAGCTTCCGCAACGAGGGGATGGATCGCGAGCACAATCCCGAATTTTCCACCATGGAGTTCTACCAGGCATACGCCGACTTCGAGGAGGTCATGCGGCAGGTGGAGCAGATGCACGCCCATATCATTCAGGCGGTCTGCGGCTCGCTCCAGATCAGTTATCTGGGCATGGAACTGGACATGACACCGCCCTTCCAGCGGATGACGCTCCACGACGCCATCGCCGAATACGCTGGTATCGACTACGAGGCATATCCGGAGCGTGACGCGCTGGCCGAGGCGATGCGGGCGAAGGGGCACACCGTAGATCCCAAGCTGGGACGAGGCAAGCTGATCGACAACCTGAAGGACAGCATCACCCGTGGTCGCGACCCCAAGATACGCGGGCCGGTCTTCCTCTACGACTACCCGTTCGACATCTCACCACTGGCCAAGCGCAAGCCTGGCGAGCCAAACACCACCGAGCGCTTCCAGTTGTTTGCGGGTGGGCTGGAGATGGGCAACGCCTTCAGCGAGTTGAACGATCCGCTGGATCAGCGCATCCGTTTCGAGGATCAGGCCCGCCAGCGGGTAGGCGGCGACGCTGAGACGCAGCTGCTCGATGAAGATTACATTGAGGCGCTGGAGGTAGGCATGCCGCCCACCGGCGGCTGGGGTGGTGGCATCGAAAAGCTGACGATGCTGCTCACCAACCAGGAGACCATCCGCGAGGTAATTCTCTTCCCGGCGTTGCGCAACCAGCAAGATTGACGCGAGTCAGTGATCCTTTTTGCGTGTGCGGCTGCCCCGTTCTTCTTGGAGGAGCGGGCAGCCAATCGACCGCGCGCAAAGGGCATCCATGCCGCGCCACGCCAAGCGAGAGATAATGAATCAGGAATGTGGCAGGGCGCCCAATGCCTGAATTTTTCGGGGTAAAGCCGCTGCTTCCCTTGACACTATGGTACGGCTTGGATATACTCTCCGCAGACGCCAACAGGCAGACCAGCATCAAATAGAGGCCCGGAGCGGATTTCCGAGAGCCCTCATTTGACCTGTCGCGCCCGGCCTGTGTATTCCTCACGAGTTCACGCGCCCAGGCACGCGCTCACAGGTATGCACTCCCGTCATACACCGTCCAGTTCAGTGCTGAGCTTGCGTTACGTAGTGTCATGCGGCGCGGTTTGTCCCTGACCCTCGAAAAAGCGGAGGTACAAGCATGGATTTGAGTGTCGAGGGGAAATCCGAGCGGATTCCACCAGGTTCTCATATTCTTCAGCTCTATAACAAAGTCAACGAAATTGCTGGCGTGACGGCTCGTCTGCTCGAAGTCGGCCTCACCTCCTCAGAAAAGTGTCTCTTCGCGGGAACGACTGCCTCGGTCAAAGATATGGAGCAGGCGCTCATCCGGCAGGGGGTTGATGTCGCGGCGGCGCAGCAAGCGGGCCAATTGCTGCTGGTTGCCGAGCGCGAGCCATATCTCGTCAATGGGCGCTTCGACCCGTATCATCTGCTCTCGACCCACCAGACCTTTATCGCGCAGGCGATGCGCGAAGGCTGGAAAGCGGTGCGCATCTCGATGGATATGAATTGGCTCACCGAGGGCGCCGCCAACGCGGGACAGGTTCCTCAGCAGATCCTCAAGTATGAAGCCGCCTCCGATGCTGTATTTACCTTCCAGAATGCCCCGATCATCGCGCTGATGCACTACGATTATTCCAAACTCCCAGGTGGCCTCGTGGTCGAATTGCTCAAGCTCCATCCTATCGCAGTTGTGGGCAAGTTCATCAAGCGCAACCCGTACTATCTGAACTCGGAGCAATACCTGCTCAAGATTCTGCGGGTCAATCGCGACAAGAGTCGCGTGGTAGCAGTCTAGCAACCCGTGCGCCCACACGCCCAGATTGGCAAGGGTGGCGCGTGTCGCGTGGGTCGAGCAATAAACGTTCACGTGCGAAGCCGTCGCCTCACTACGCGGCGGCTCTTTGTTTGTCTTTCGGGTTCTGTGCTGGCGCAGGCCCACAGCACTGGAGACGGACGACGAGATGCCCAGGCCCCGAATAGTCCACGCATTCTCCGCGGGCGGCGTTGTCTTTCGCTTGGTGTCGCTGCTCTCTACGCTCAATCCTGATCTACCTGCCGAACCTGCTACTGATGCTGTGGGCGTACTAAGCGTACCAAACGTGCTCGACGGCGTTGAAGTGGTGCTGGTCGGCTTCTTGCGGGATGACACCTGGACGCTGCCTAAGGGCACGCCAACGGCTGGTGAGTCCGTAGAAGAAACAGCCATGCGCGAGGTGCGGGAGGAAACCGGCATTCAGGCGCGCATCGTCGGTGATCTTGGCAGCATCCAATACAGTTTCGCCCGCCGGGGTGTGCGGTTCAACAAAGAGGTGCGTCACTTCTTGATGGAGGCAACCGGCGGCGATGTGACGCTCCACGATGCGGAATATGACGAGGCGCGGTGGTTCACCGTTGCGGAGGCGATGCGGCGGCTGGCCTACGTGAACGAGGCGGAGGTCGTGCGGCGCGCGCAGCCACTTATTGGCCAGCATCTCGCGAGGGGACAGCCCAACCAGCCCTAGCGGCTATCTCCCTGGGCGACTGTCCGCACCTGATGCGCGCATCGCCTGAAATTCGCCGGACCCTTCAGAATCCGACCCGCAGACCGCAGTAGGCATGCCGCGGCGAACGGGCGCGTCCATGACAACGTCCCAGGCGACATCGGCGCTAGTTGCTGGTCGCCAGCGCGACATCGCCGACGAGATCCTGAATCTGGCGCAGACGACGCTCGGCCAGCTCCACATTCTCCAGCGCCTGGGCCAGGATGCGCTCAGAGATGGTGGTGAAGCTCTCTTCGATCTCCGGATCGAAACGATTGCCGAGAAGTTCCAGCGCCTGCGCGATGCGATCGTTATCCTGCCCGATGGCCATCGTCTGTTACCTCAACCTCTGCCGAGTTGCCTGGCTTCGGGCAGTGCCCCTACGGCCAGCGGTATCACTTACGCTGATGAACATCACTGACGATTGTATGGACGATTGTGCGCGTTCATCTGCTATTGTAGCGGGCGATGCGAGCGCTGTCTATGGGGTGCGTATAGGGCTTTCGGTGGAGTCGGGATAGTACTTGCGGGCGGTGCGAGCGAGGATCATCAACGGCGTGGTAGGACATCTCAAGAAACACTTGACACGACAACAAGCGCAGTGATATACTCTTAACCTGCGGAGTTTTTAAGGGCCATCTTCCAGGCGTATTCAGATGTTGCGCGCTGTTCGTTCTCCGGCGACTTCGGGCAGCGTCACTCGGCTCCATCGTGGCGATGATGGAGTGAGCGCATCATTCCGCCGGCAGTCTGCCACACTTGTCTGTGACCTGCCCAGGCGAGGACCGTGAACATCAACCATCAGCACATAGCATAGAACAACCAGCATGCCGTGTCAATTCCCCAAAAATTGCGGCTTGCTGGTCTTGCGTGTGTGAAAATCTGTATCTGACGGCGATGCGAAAGTCCTCTCTGTTGCCAGGAATGTGACGGGGCGGCAACGCGAAACGACGTTTTTCTTTGTAACACAGAAAACAGGCGCGATGAGCGACACACAGCGTAACAACCATCCCGTCGGCCTCGTGGCTGACAATCGCGTTTGGCACGCCGTTTCCTCCTCGCAGATTCGACCAGGGCGCTCACATGGCGCTTTGGCGCGGTCTGCCACAGTAGCACCGATAGCACCCTGTACCCTGGAGGCGCTCCACAACACAACCCGCACC
>DAHUXT010000084.1 GCA_027307065.1 Ktedonobacteria bacterium | reverse complement strand
GCAACGCTCTTCGATGACCCAACTGATACAGCGGCGCGGGTGGCGCCCGCCGATCAGCAGCCGATGGCGCGGGCATTGGCGGCGGGACTCGCGGAAAACGCGACGAGCATCGTTGCTCTGGATGCGGGTGTGCGGGCGCTGGCGGCCACGATCGAGGCGGCTTTGTCGCAGAAAAGACATGACGTCGGCGGCCTGAGTGGTCGCATGGTCATCCTGGAGAGCCAGCCACAATCCGGTGGGCCAGTAGCCCGGCCCATGGAGAAGTCTTCAGCGCTGGCGGGGCGTGGGCTGCGTGAGGCTCCCTCCGCGACCGAGCAATACCGGGCGCTCGAATCACTCGCTGGCAGTTTGCGCGATCCACAGGCGCAGGTCGCCGTCGCCGCCGAGTTGATACGGCTGCGGCAACAGGGCGAGTGACCGGCGCTCGCGGCCGTGGAACGCATGGGGGACAGAGGGGCAATAGGTCATAGGCACGGCGCCCATCGGGAACACTGGGGAGAATAGCACCCGAGCGGGCAAAGAATAAGAAGGGGAGTGCAACATGGCGAGCGCAGTGTATCTGCCGCCGACGGCGGGATCAACAATAGCGGACGAAACGGTGGCGCTGGTGCGCGAGGCAATGGGCGATGCGACCCGCAGCATTACGATGGCGAGCGGGCTAGTGGGCTACGAGTTGGAGACGCCTGCCAAGGTGATCGTCCCGGTGATTACGCCGCTGGTGAACATGCTGCCACGGCGGCGCGGCGGTGGCACCGATATCGTCCACTGGAAGGCGATCACCAGCTTCGATACCTCGCGCAACTGGGGCGTGCTCTCAGATGGCGGCACGCCTGCTCAGGTGACCTATGCGGTGGCGTCGCTGCAGAACACGATGCAGGCCATTGGACTGATGAACGCGGTCAGCTTTCAGGCGCAGTGGCGTGGGCGCAGACTCGAATCTGACGTGCGTGCGCGGCGCATCGCCGAATTGCTGTATCAGCTCAAGATGACTGAGGAGCGTTGGCTCCTGGGCGCGTCCACGTATCTGCTGACGCCGCCAGCGCCAGTGGTGGCGTCAGCCACGACCGGGGGCACCATCGCGGCGGGCACCTATTGGGTAAAGGTGACGGCGAAGAATGCCCAGGGCGAGACAACCGGCTCGTCGGCGACGAAGATTGTCACCTCTGGCACGACCTCGACACTGACAATCACCGTCTTTACGGTGCCAAATGCCACCCAGTATAACGTCTACATCGGCTCGGGCGCGTCGTTGCCTGCCGATAGTGCGCTCTGGCTCCAGGCTGGCGTCTCTGGCACGAACGCCCAGCAGCCGCTGATTGGCGCGACGGTGACGCTGGCCGATGGCGCCACCGTGATGCCCTCAGGCGAGGTCAATCCGGCCATCCTGCCGCTGACGCTCTCGGCGCCGCCCGCAACCACTGGCACTGCCCTCTCGACGGTGGCGGCGAATACTGCCAAGACCTTCATCGATGGCGCAGGCGCGCCGCTGATGTGGGATGGCATCATCGCGCAGGCGCTCAACAACACCAGCCTGGCGAACGGCGCGACGCTCGGCGCGCAGGTGGCGCAGCCCGCTGATCCTGCTGGCAAGCTGGCGCTGGCCGATATCGATAACCTGCTGGCGGGGATGTATCTTCAGGCGGCAGGCGACCCCGACTACATCATCATGAACCCACTGGACAACGTCCGGCTGACCAATCTGGTGGTGGGCGCGGGCCAGTTGCGCTATGTCGTGCAGGCGGGCGACAGCGCCGACCAGGGCCAGTTGACGGCGCAATATCGCGTCACCCGCTACCTGAACAAGAGCACTGGCCGCGAGATTCCGATCATTCTAGACCGCTATTGCCCACAGGGGTATATGGTCTTTCTGCCGATGACGGTGCCATTCCCAGTGCCAGAGGTCTCGTCGGCGATCGAGATCGAGACGAACCAGGAATATTGGGGCGTCGATTTCGCCGTCACCGATAGCAACTTCCGCTTTGCCGACTATGTGGATGAAACAGTGAAGGTCTATTTCCTCGGCGGCCTGGGCGTCATTCGCGGCATCTATCCCAGCTTCTGAGTCACGTGTCACAGGTTGCCCACCCGTTGGCGGACATGCGAACTGGCCTCTTCGGTAACTCTGTCGGGGAGGCCAGCCCATCTGCGGGCACAGTGCATCGGCGGTCGCTGTCTCGTAACGCTCCACGTAACGCTATTGACACGGTTGGTCTGGTATTATGGCGTCTAGAAGGCTGCCGTTGCTTGCGACTAACAGGAGCCGCAAGTTCATCTGGTGGCTACCACCAGGGAGTATGCCCTGTGACGATTCAGCGCGCGCCGACCACATCGGTGGCATACCGAGAACGAGCCAGCTATGCGCGTCTGCACGGAGCCTGGCTTATCATAGGCCGGGTAAGCTGGTGCGCTGTGGTTGCTTTCACGCTAGCGGTCGTCGCTATTCACTTCCCGCAGTATCTGGCGCAATTGCGGACACCGTGTGCTGGGGCAACCTGCGAATATCAGCAACTCACCCCGCGCCAGGCGATCGAGCTTCAACGTATAGGTCTGTCGCTCGCGGGATACGCGACGATTACGATTGCGGTGCTGCTTGCCACGACGATTGAGGGCCTGATCGTAAGCGCGCTCATCATGTGGCGGCGATCCGATGACCGGATGGCACTCTTCGTCGCGATCTTTCTCATGGCATGGGGTCCGGTCTCCGCGATGAGTTCCTTGCCGGCTGGATCAGAACCATGGCGGGTGCCCCACAATTATCTGACGTTACTCGCTCAAGCCTCGCTCGTACTCGTCTTCCTGCTCTTCCCCAGCGGGCGGTTTGTGCCGCGCTGGACACGCTGGATGGCCGTCGTGCTCCTGATTGCGCCGGTCATTCCCTCGCTATTTCTGCCAACTTCACGATTGCTGGCAGATTCTCCGGTGAGTCAGGCTGGATGGCTGGTGGCGGTGGCAGAGATGGCGATTGTGGCGGTTGTCCAGATCTACCGCTATCGGCGGGTATCCAGCCCGGTCGAGCGCCAGCAGACCAAGTGGATCATGTTTGGCCTGGCTGCGCCGATTGCGGCGTACGTCGGTCTTACCCTGTTAGGCCTTTTAATCCCGGAGATTGCCGGCCCTACCAGCGGCGTCTATGCGCTGGCTATCGGTGAGTTTGGCTTCATTCTCCCCATCATTTTGCCGCTCGCGTTTGGGTTTGCCATGACCCGCTCTCATCTGTGGGAGATCGACGTGTTGATCAATCGTACGTTGGTCTATGGTGCGCTCACGCTTATCCTGACCGCTATCTTCGTAGGCCTGGTTATTGGCCTGCAGGCGCTGCTGGGGGGCTTTCTCAGCCAGAGCAATAGCGTGGTGATCGTATTCTCAACGCTTGCCATTGCGGCGCTCTTCCAGCCGTTGCGCCGCCGCCTCCAAGCGCTCATCGACCGTCGCTTTTACCGGCGCAAATACGATGCCGTGCGCACGGTTGCCGCGTTTGCCTCCGCCCTGCGTGGCGAAGTCGATCTGGCGTCGCTCTCGCAGGATTTGCTCGTGGTCGTAGAGGAGACGCTGCAACCCACGCATGCCTCGCTCTGGTTGAGCCCGTCACCCGCGCACCGGGAGCGCGATGCTCGCTGACCACTCGTGTCAGTCTAGGCCAGACTGTCTGCCGCGATGGCCCCGGCTACCCTCGGCCGCGATGTTGCCCGCATACGCAAGGTGTAGGCAAGCAGTCCCACCAGAATACTTCCGCCCATGATGGGCGTGAGAAACCGTCTGATAAATCATCACCGCCTGGGCAAACGCCGCAGCATCAGGCGGATCATACAGACGTAGATGACCATCTCGCTGGTGCGGCACAGGAGCTCATAATCTTTGCTGAGGCGGCGGCTCTGCCCTTGCCAGGCGAAGGTCCGCTCCACGACCCAGCGGCGGGGCAGTACCCGAAAGCCGGGCGGTACCCAACCATACTTGGACCAGTCGATCTGCTCCGGCGGGATGTCGGTCGGCGCCCAGACTTTCTTGCGCCGTGGCGGATGGGCGCCGATCTCGGCGGACCAGCCCAGCGTTCGCTCAATCCAGTCTTTGCCCTTGTCCTTGCCCTTGTCCTTGCCCTTGTCCTTGCCCTTGTAGCCGGCATCCAGCCAGACATGCTGCAAGCGTGGGAACTGACGACGAAGAGCCTGCCGCAGGTCGTCAGCAGCGTGGGGCAGCAGCGTGGGGCAGCAGCGTGGGGCAGCAGCGTGGGGCAGCAGCGTGGGGCAGCAGCAATTTGACCCCATCGCGGTCCATGATGGCGGCCGAATGGACGCAGGCCCTGAGCACGAGCCCTTCCGTGTCAACCAACAGGTGGCGTTTGCGGCCTTTGATCTGCTTGCCGCTATCGAAGCCCCGCTCCCCACCGGCGCCCGTCGTCTTCACCGATTGACTGTCAATGATGCCGGCGCTCGGCTGCGCCTCACGGCCTAGGGGCACGCGTAGGGTCTGGCGCAGCGTCGTGTGAATTCGTTCCCAGGTCCCATCCAAGCGCCACTTCCGAAAGCAATGAAAAACGGTCTTCCAGGGCGGCAGATCACGCGGCAGCAGTCGCCACGCACAGCCACTGCGGACGAGATAAAAGATCGCGTTGAGGATGCGACGGAGCGGATGGCGGCGCGGACGCCCACGGCGCGTGCTGGGCGTAGGGGTGACGAGCGGCTCCAGCACCGCCCACTCCGCATCGGTCACATCGCTGAGATAGGTAGTCGCCATAAGGTGCAGCATAGCCGCTGCGGCCGCATGCCCGATTTATCAGACGGTTTCTTATGCCAAATCCGTCTTGGTTGTTGGCGTTGACCTCATCCAGTTCGCGGCTAGCGACCCTCAGGCCAGTGTCTTGTCCATCGTCACGGCCGGGAGCGACTCGCCATCTGCCATGGGAACATCGACACGGTCTCTGGCCTGATATCCCATTGCTGCATAGAACGGCTGCCCTGAGAGTATCGCGCGAAGCTCCGTTCTAGTAAACCCTGCCCCGTAGGCGGCGGCTTCACAGGCCGACGTGAATCCTGGATAAGCGAGACACCTGGCGGAATGATGAGCATCCGATTCGGGCACTCTCGGTAGCGTTGTCCAGTCGCCTCTTCCCGCGCGTTCCACCCTCGCCATGGGCTCCTTAACGCATCCCGCTTGCCTTGACTGCTCTTTATGCGGAGGGTCAGCCGAGATAGGAGTAACGCCACATGTGTGACCCGTCAGCAGGATGCGACGTGCTCTAAACCGTGTCGCGGTGGTCTTTCGCGCCTATACATCGCGGAGATACAGGCCGAGGCGAACAACTCCCTCGGCCGCTTTCCCCTCTCATGTGGGCGAATGACCACTAATCACGAGATCCTGTCCTGCTGAGCGCTTTGTGGCGGCGACCCTCACGCTGGGTCCAGTGAGCAAGAGCGCTTTGATGAAGCTGAGATGTCGAGGAGGTCTCCCTGGCCGAGCGCTGCCCCGAGTCGGACAGAACTGAGGCAAAGCGCAGTCAAGCAAGTCAAGCAAGTCGAGCGAGGTCTTGGGGGAGGGCGTCCACTGCGGACGACTCGCGCGAGAACGAGCCGTCGGCGGCGATCCCTGCACCCGCCTGCATGCGCGGCAGGTAGTGATGCGCGAAGATCTGTGCCACCAGGTCCCGTCGGCTGTGCACCCCCGTCTTGTCGAAGATCGCCTTTAGATGCTCTTGCACCGTGAGCGCAGAGATCGACAGTTCCTGCACCACCCTGTCAGTGGCCCACCCCTGTAGAACCAACTGCGCCACTTGGGTTTCTCTCGCCGTCAAGTTGTAGGCCTGCAGGATAAGGGACGAGACCTCTACCGGGCGCGCCAGTTCAATCGTCACCGCGATCTGCGCCGTCGTCCGTGGACCCAACAGCCGACAGGCGTGCAACACTAGCCACTGGCCAGAGTGCGCACGGACCCGGACCCGCGGGAGCAGCTCTAGCGCATTATCGTCGTCGCTCGCGCGCCCGAGCGCCTCGAGGCGGTTGGCTACCGCACGGACGGCTTGCGGCACGACATCGCCGTGCGGCCAGTCTTCAAGCTCAACGAGCAGCCGTTCGGCAGCTGGTGAAAGCGCGTCGATGGTCAGATCCTCGCTCAGGAGTACGATTCCCGGCCCCTCCTCGCTTGGCGCCACCGCCATGTCGTTGCGCAGCAGCGCGCTGCGCAGTCCCACGGCCATGTGCGGCATGATCTGCGCGAGCATGGCGAGATCGGCGGACGTGAAGCCAGAGGCGTGTCGCTCCCGGTGTAGGCACATGAGGCCCCAAGACACGCCATCCACCTGCAGCACGGCGCGCACCTCGTTGCCAAAGCCCATCGGCGCCAGGATGTCGCGGTACCGAACGCTCTCCAGGGGCTTCCCATCTGCCGCAGCGTAGAGGCTGTTGACAGGTCGCCTGCTACGCGCGAGGTGCGCGAACTTATTGACGTCGTCCACAAGGTACTCATTGGCGAGCAACGCTGGGATGAGGGGCGCAGGCAGATCCTCCATCACCGCCCCAGTGGGCAGGAGCGTTGCCGGGTCGGCCGTCGTGCACCAGCACGCGTCGAAGGGAATAAGGGTGCGCAGGCGGCGAAATACCGCGATCCGTAGCGTTCTCGCGTCGTGCCCGGCATAGCAGAGTTGCACGATCTCCCGCTGGATTCGCGCCGTCGTTTGTTTGGTGACCATCTACGCCTCCGTCGTCAGTATACCCCCGGCGGCCCGCATGAGAAATACCAGACTTTTGGTATGGATGCGTCAAGGCGGTAGGTCCTACCATGGTGGCAGGGCATGAGGACAGGCGCACTTCCGACAACATCCCTCCGCGACGAGCGGAGAGTGCGGGTGAGGCCGCAGCCCTCGGCGCAGCAACCAGTGCCCGGAACATACGCGGGCAACGTAGAGAATGTAGAGAAGGAAGAAGATGTCAACCCAAGAGAATGAGGCCGTCGTCCGGCGTGTGCTACAGGCGATCTGGGATGGTGACCTCGACCTGCTGGATGCGCATCCCGGCTTAGCGCACATGCGACACTTGGCTCCAATGGTCCGTGTCGCCTTCCCGGACTTCACTGGTACCATTGAGCAGCAGATCGCAGATGATGACAGAGTGGCCACATACGCGATCTGCCACGGGACCCATCTAGGCCCGTTTATGGGGATCGCGCCGACGGGCAAGCGCGTCTCATTCCAGAGCATCAGCCTGGACCGCGTGGTGGACGGCAAGATCGTGCAGCGAAATAGCGAATTGGGCTGGCTGGGTGTTCTCCTCGAACTCGGCGCGCTCCCACTCAGTCAGCCAGCCGTTCCTAAAGTAACGTGAATCCTACAGGTGGTTTCAAAAGGGCACTCACGCCACAGGCTGGCGGCTACAGCCACGCGCGTGAAACACGTGACTAGCACGGGCAAAACACTTTACAAGGATACACTATGGGGGTTATCGCATCATTAGGAAGATTACTGTTCGGCAGTATCAGGTTTCTGCTGCTGGGCGCCCATACCAGCGCGCTGTGAGCGGTAGCCTTCTGCCGTCCACAGGCGAGCGCGGATGGTCTCGTCACAGGCAAGGTCGACTGCCGTCCATGCCATCGCGAGCGCCCCATCGTGAATAGCCTGATCGGCGGTGGGCGTGATGCAGGCGGCGGTGAACTCCGGTTGATGGTTGACCGCCGGCAGCGAGTCAATGCCGATCAGCGGCTGGATCGCTGGCATGACGAGGGAGACATTGCCCATATCAGTCGAAGCGAGCACAGGCATGTCCACAAAGCGGCGGCCCAATGCTTCGGCATTGCGCTGATACAGCGTCGCCAGATCCCCGTCGCTTTCCAGTTGTGCATAGGGCCGGTTGGTGCCCACGATCTTCATCTCCGCTCCCGTCGCCATGGCGGGTCTCAACCCTCTGATAGTCCAACTTCACAACAAGTATCTACAGCATGCACCCCCATCGTACGTCCACGCAGTCAGATAGGTCAACGAGAGTTGAGATGGTCTCGATGAGGGCGCGTTTGCGCAAGAGCAGTTTGTCGGCGAGCGGCATGAGGACGTTGCGCATATTCTTGCGCAGCTTAGTGATGAGGTGGAGTCCTTGGCTGAGCACGAGGCGCTCGGCCAGTGCCTGAGAGATATAGCCCTTGTCGCCGACGAGCTTGCCCACGAGGCGGCGGACCAAGCGGGGAACAGACTGACGGTCATCGACGTTGCCGGGGGTGAGACAGACTGCTAACAGTTCGCCGCGATCATTGACCACCAGGTGAAGTTTGAAGCCATCGAACCAGCCGACCGACGTCTTGCCGCGCCGGGCATCCGCACGGAAGACCCGATGCTGGTGGATGCGAGCAGGATGGCACACCGACAGGGCGGCACACCGACAGGGCGGTCGAGTCGATGAAGCTGATGCCCGTGCAGGCGCCAAACTGGGTATGTAGGTAGACGGTGAGCGAGAGCAGGACACGCGGGAGCAACTCGACAAAGCGGTTGTAACTGACCAACTGCGGGAACTCCTCCCGCCACTGTCCCGCCACTGCACCTGGACCTACTGCGTGTAGAACGCTTTGAAGGTGCGGTAGCCCGAGGCTTGGAAGAGGATGGCGATGGTCATGATCTCGCTGGGATGTAAGCGGGGGGCTTCGCCGTTGCCGCCCAGTTGCCAGTAGTTCGCGCTCCCAGAATGGTTCGAACGTGCGCCAGAAGGTGTCTACGGAACAAAATACGGCATACACAGCGTCCAGGTCGAGTATGCTCATGCTGATACCTCCGCACGGGACTGAGCGATCTTGGTAAACCGCATCATATCCCGGTTGGAGGTATCTTGCTTATCCCGAACTCACGTTCCTCTGGTTTCCACTGGTCTCCAGTGAGGCCAGCTCACACGGGCGCTGCCGAGACGATATGGAAGACCGGATAAGCCGACGCGATCCGCTCGAATGCGCTCAGTGGCGCGTCCTTGTCCACAGGGATGTGGGCGCGCGCTCCCGGCGCGTGCTGGAGGTAGATCCGCAAGATGGGCGCCCGCCGGTCGGCGGGAACCTCCTCGAGGCGGACCTCCTCACGCCTGCCACTACGTAGCACCGCGCGCCCAGCGGCTGCCCGGACATTCTTGACCCACTGCACGTCGTCGCCGAGCATCGAGGCCAGATAGCGCTCTCCATCCACGACGACCATGACCAACGGCAGCGAGATGGTCCGTCCTGATATGCGTCCGGTGACGTCTAACGTGACTGCCCCATACTTGGCGGTAATGCCCGTCGAGGACACCGCGGCGTCCACGCGAATCATCACCTGCGCGAGCCAGTTGGGTCTTCGCCCACGGTACAGCCAGCGTCTGAAGGTGTGTCTCTTCACGGCAGCGCCTCCTCACTTTTCCTAAGACTACCGGAGCCTTCCTGCGACTCTGACATACAGCAGGGGCGACGGTTCGGCAACGCGGACAGTCATGAGCGTAGCTCCACCCTCAATGATGAGGCGTCAGTTCGCTGGGGCACTGCGAAAGACCATACAGTGTGCGCATCACAGCGGCGTCACAGTCGTGCGCGCTGCGCTCTCGGTCATTACTGTAGTCTTGGTAAGCGACATGCTCTGGCGGATGCTGCCGCAGGAGACGGACTGCTGAGAGTGATGGTTGGCGGTATGACCGTTTGGCGGTGGCCGCATCCGGTAACTGGCCACTGGTCGCTGTGTGGAAACGCTTACACGAGGAAGTCTTCAGGCGCTAACAGCACGGATGTGGTATGCTCCACCTGTCAGTTAATCATCTATGTATCTCTTCGGTGTTGGCGCTGGCGAAGCCTGACGAGCCTGTCCTTCTCCCCCACTGAACCAGTACATGTTTCAGGCGACATAACCCACGTCGTTGCACAGAACATGACTGCGGATTTCGTAGGCGCCTGATGTGAGAGTAGGCCACTCCACGCCTGTGATCAATGGATCTATTGCCTATATGCTCCATGCGTGACGTTGGGCCAGATGCGGTGGCGCACGCGCTTCCTGCGCGCCAGGCGAACGATTGGTCTGGACAGCGGTATGACCGCGCATGTGCGCGCATGACTATGAGAGAAAAGGATGAACTCGTGCAGAAGTCTCAAATTCGCAAGATTGCGGTGATCGGCACCTACATGCCGCGCCAATGTGGTGTGGCCACGTTCACCACCGACTTCTGCGAGGCGCTGAGCGCCCAGTATCCAGATACTGCGATCTGTGCTATTCCAGTAAACGATACCAGCGAGGGCTATCCCTATCCCTCACGCGTGGAGTTTGAGATCACCGAGAGTGATATCGAGTCGTACCGCCAAGCAGCGGACTATCTGAATATCAATCGTGTAGATCTCGTCGTGCTCCAGCACGAATATGGCATTTTCGGAGGGCCGTCGGGTAGCTATATCTTAGAACTGCTGCGCGAGTTGCGCATGCCGGTTGTGACTGTGCTTCATACGGTTCTCGACGAGCCTGATCGCACTCAGCATAAGGTGCTGGCAGAAGTAGGGCGTCTCTCTGATCGTCTAGTGGTCATGAGCCATCACGCCCTGAACGTGCTCAATACTCGCTATCAGATTCCACTCGAAAAGGTCATCTATATTCCACACGGTATTCCCGATGTACCGTTCGTCGATCCCAACTTCTACAAGGATCAGTTCGATGCCGCAGGGAAGGTGGTGCTTTTGACATTTGGCCTGCTCTCGCCCAATAAGGGTATTGAGCATGCCATCGCCGCCATGCCAGCCATCCTGGAACACTATCCCGACGCGCTCTACTTCGTTCTGGGCGCAACGCACCCGCATGTCAGACGCCGCGATGGCGAAGCCTATCGTTTGATGCTCCAGCGGCTTGCGCGGGAACTCGGTGTCGAGCATGCGGTCGTTTTCTTTAACCAGTTTGTCCGACTCGAGAAATTGGTGGAGTTCATCGGCGCGACCGACATTTATGTGACGCCTTACCTCAATCGCGAGCAAATTGTCTCCGGCACACTCGCCTATGCCGTCGGCACGGGCAAAGCAGTGGTTTCTACTCCCTACTGGCATGCGGAAGAACTCCTCGACGAGGGCCGCGGCGTTATCGTGCCCTTTCGCGACTCCGCTGCGATCGCTCAGCAGGTTATCTGGCTGCTCGACCACGATGCTGACCGTCATGCGATGCGCAAGCGGGGGTACGAACTTGGCCGCGAAATGATCTGGTCGCAGGTTGCTCAACGCTATATGACGCTATTCGACCAGGTGCGCGACCAGCGACTCCTTACGCCCCAGGCCGGGAACATCTCGCGACGTCCCTCGCGTGCATCGTCACTGCCTCCACTCAGTTTGAGTCACCTCCAGCGAATGACCGACAGCACTGGCCTCCTGCAACATGCCACCTTCTCCGTCCCGAACTACGGGGAGGGCTATTCCATCGACGATAACGCTCGCGGACTGATTGCTACCGTAATCATGGAGGAGCTCGGGCTAGGTTCTACTGAGCAGGTTGCGGCTCTAGCAGGGCGCTATCTGGCGTACATTGCGCACGCATTCAACAAGGATGCTGGTCGCTTTCGCAACTTTCTATCGTATGACCGCCACTGGTTGGATGATGTCGGTTCGGAAGATAGCCACGGTCGCACCTTGTGGGCGCTTGGCATGGTCATCGGACGCTCGACTGATGAAGGGCATGTGGGCCTAGCAAGCTTACTCTTCAATCGCGCGCTTCCCGCCGTTGTTGCGTTTACCGCTCCACGCGCCTGGTCATTCGCTCTGATTGGTATCCACGAATATCTCAAACGCTTCACGAGTGATCGCGGCGCGCAACGGGTGCGAGACGATCTCGCTGACCGGCTGATGCAGACGCTCAGCAGCAACCGCATGCAGGACTGGCCCTGGTTCGAAGAGTCATTGACGTACGATAACGCTACGCTGCCGCGAGCGCTGCTGCTCGCTGGCGCCGATATAGAAAATACTGAGTACACTGATGCCGCCATCAACTCCCTGTCGTGGCTGATGAACCTTCAGTTTGGTGAGGATGGGCATTTTATTCCCATCGGTAGCCAAGGATTCTACCATCGTGGCGAAGAACGCGCGCGCTTTGATCAGCAGCCGATCGAAGCCTATGCGACAATTGCCGCTTGCCTCACTGCCTTCCGAGAGACCGGCGATATCCACTGGCACGTACAGGCCCAGTCTGTCTTTGATTGGTTTCTCGGCCGCAACGATCTCGGCGTCTCGCTCATCGACCCAGCAACCGGCGCGTGCTACGACGGCCTCCAGCCCGACTGGGTCAACCAGAATCAAGGCGCCGAATCGACCCTGGCTTTCCTGCTGGCGCTCCTGGATTTGCGCGCGATGGAGGCCGAGCTCCTCGCGGAGGAAGCTGCTCGTGTCGCCGAGCGACTCATACTGGCGAAGGAGGTGTCCGTTCATGCGTGACCGCACATTGCGGCGCGTTGGCCGCCTATGGTCTCATTGGACGTCTATGCCGCTGGAGCATACCAATGCCTTTTGAGAACACGCTGAACGAAGTCCTCTTCCATCGGTATGCGCACAACCCCATTCTGCGGCCATCGGACTGGCCCTATCCTATCAACACGGTATTCAATCCAGGGGTAGCGCGACTCGCTGATGGTTCGACGCTTCTCCTTTGCCGTGTGGAAGATCGCCGTGGATTCTCGCACTTCTGCACCGCGCGCTCACATAACGGTATCGATGGCTGGCGGATTGATCCACAGCCAACATTGCTGCCGGACCCCTCTGGCCATCCTGAGGAACTCTGGGGCATCGAGGACGCTCGCATTACCTATGTGCCCGAACTCCAGGCGTACTACATCGCCTATACCTCGTATTCGCGGAATGGTCCGGGTGTCTCATTGGCTCGAACCACCGATTTCGCCGAATTCGAACGGCTTGGGGTAGTTATGGCGCCCGAGAACAAAGATGCTGCGCTTCTCCCTCATCGTATTGCCAACCGTTGGGTGCTGATGCATCGGCCTATGGGACCGGACGGTGCGCACATCTGGCTGTCGTATTCGTCAGATCTGAAGCACTGGGTTGATCATCGTCGCGTCCTCAAGGCGCGAGAAGGAGCGTGGTGGGACGCCAATAAGGTTGGCCTCTCCTGTCCTCTGATCGAGACGCCCGACGGCTGGCTCATGATCTACCATGGCGTGCGTACCACCGCTTCAGGCGCGCTCTACCGCCTTGGCCTTGCTCTCCTGGACCTTCAGCAACCAGATCGCTGCTTGCTTCGCGGAGACGAGTGGGTCTTCACACCACAGGCTCCCTATGAGCGTTCCGGAGATGTCGACAACGTTGTCTTCCCGTGTGGGTACACGATCGATGAGGATGGTGACACCCTGAAGATGTATTATGGGGCCGCAGATAGTTCTATCGCGCTGGCGACGGCGAGCGTGCGCGCGTTGGTCGCCTGGCTGCGCCAGCATGGCCACAGCGAGGATCTTCCCGCA
>DAHUXT010000083.1 GCA_027307065.1 Ktedonobacteria bacterium | reverse complement strand
TGAGGGACGCGCCGTTGTGAAGGCGACCCACTGGCCGTCCGGCGAGAACTGCATGCAGATCAGATGCGCCGTGATGAGCGCGCTCGCGATGCGCGTCGCCCCGGAGCCATCGGCGTTGGCGTAGTAAATCTTCGTCCCGCCAATGCCGCCGCCGCTCTGTGTGACAACCTGATAGACGATATGCGAGCCATCCGGGGAGACATCCCACGGCGCGGTCCAGTTGCAGAACGTCGAGACCTGGCAGCCGCCATTGCCGTATTCGCCCAACGGCACCAGTTTCGTATCCGTTCCGTTACTCAGATCGAGCCGGTGCAGGTAGGCCTGCCCTTCGCTCTTGGTCTGGTAGCCCGCATAGAAGAGATACCCCGGCGCGATAACCTTCGTGGCGGCGAACCACGCGATATTCCCGACCTTCGTCTCCGCCTGGCTCGCGACATCCACCTTCACGATCGTCGATGTGCCGAATGGGCCGTCAGGATTGTTAGCCACCACCGGCGCCAGCACACCCAGGAAGGTATTGTCGTCCACCCAACCAAGGAAGAGGCGGATGACCTGTCCATTACTGGCGTCGGAAGGATACGCAGCCGCAAAGTTCGTCGTGATAATTCGTCCGTTGCTCGTATCAAAGAGAGTTAGCGGGTATACCCCACTTTGTGTGCCGGTTTGGATCGCCAGATAACGATTGCCAGGCGACCAACGCAGTGGATATGAGTACGCGCCAACGGCAACGCGTACTGGATCGGCGCATCCGTTCACGATGTTGAGACTTCCATCTCCGCGAACGTAGGCATATTTCAGATTCGAGCCAGCCGGGTTGGCGCAGACGAACGAGCCAGGCTGCACAGACGTTGTAGGCGCCGCCGTCGGTGAGGAGGCAACGGTCGCGGTCACCGATGCCTGCGGCGCCACGGTGGGCGTGCCATTGCCCGCGGGCTGCTGCGAGTGAGAGGCATAGACGGCGACGAAACCCGCAACCACCAATGTCGCGACAAGCACGGCAGCAACTCCCGCGAAGACGCGAGAACGCGTGGAGCGCGGTCGTCGCTGTGGCGAACGGAACTCCGGTGGCTGCGTCGTGGGACCGTTGACAATCGTTGTCTGGTCCTCGAAGTTGACGGACGGCGGCCCTAGCCGCAGCGGTGAGCGCAACAGGCTATAAAAGCGGCGATACATCGCGAGAGCCTCCTGACATTCCTGGCAGGTCGCCAGGTGGGCTTCAACGGCGGCGCGTTCAGCCTCGCTCACGCCGCCACTGTGATAGTCGGAAACGCGGTTCAGCCAATCATGGCGAGTCTTCGAGAGGCTCATCGCGGGCCTCCCCTCGCCAGATCTGCCTGATCGGCCGCGTCGAACTGGGCATGAAGGACGCGAAAACGCTCTTTGGCGCGACGGAGAATCTTGCGGACATTGGGTTCTGAGAGATGAAGCTGGGCGGCGATCTCGCGCACCTCGAAGCCGCCCGTCGTCTGTAAGAGAAGCACCGAACGCCAGCGCGGCGGCAGCTCGGCAAGGGTGCGCCAAACCGCGTCACGCTCGACCACGGTGGCCGAGATATCTTGTTCGGTCATTTGTGGCAACTCTGGCCGAGTCCATCGGTCGGAACTATTGGCGCCATCTGCCGGCTCGACCACAGTGAGCGGCAGCCAGGTAAAGCGCTTCCGTCGCTGCAGCGCGGTAAACGCGGTATTCGTAGCGATACGGTACAGCCACGGCCGAGGCTGAGCGATCGCATCGGGGTCATTGGCCGACGCAAAGGCGCGCAGAAACGTCTCCTGGACGAGGTCTGCCGCCCATTCGCGGTCGCGGGTCATGCCGTAGAGATAATCGAGCAGCGGCAGCCGATACTGTTCGAACCAGCCATCGAACCGCGCTTGCCGGGCAGTTTCCGATGCCTCCGTTGTCCGCGACACAGGCCCAGAGCCATTTCCGCTCCCAAGCGCCACACGCTGAGTGGACAAGAACGTGCGCACTGTCGTTCCAAGAGACGTGGCATAGGGCGGCAGCCAGCGCGCGCGCCACGCCGGCACCCAAATCTGCATCATGCTCAACACCACCTCTGGAGCGCAGCGACGCGCGTCATCATGGTCCGCAGGTGAATCACCTACTGACTATGACTATCGAGCGGCTCGTATGAGGACGCTCGC
Organism: Ktedonobacteria bacterium; assembly: GCA_027307065.1. Taxonomy (GTDB): domain Bacteria; phylum Chloroflexota; class Ktedonobacteria; order Ktedonobacterales; family JADMIN01; genus DAHUXT01. The sequence goes on along the minus strand of DAHUXT010000083.1, from coordinate 11,422 downwards.
GGATGTGATCTGGCTCACAGAGAGTGGGCTGCGTTGGTCAGACCGACGCGCGCTGCGATTAAATCGCCGTCGTCTCTGTCAGGTTAACTGTTGCCGTGGCCGCTTGCGCCCGGTACTCCCGCGTTTCCTTGCTGTTGCTGAACCTGCGCCAGCAATTGGTCGCGCGCCTCCCAAAGCGCCGGGAAAAGCAAATCACCCAGGGTACGCACCAGCATTTCCATCGGGGTGCCGCCGGTGCCCGTCGCCTGTAAGCCAAGGTTCCGCTGCGCCAGCTTGAGATGGGCGGCACGGAAGAGATGGAAAGTCTCGTCGAAGTCCGTCAGTTGCTCGGCGCAGTCGTAGAGCGCGGGGTGTGCCTGTGGGCTGGCGTAGAGGTCAACCAGCGTGGTCTTCTCGCGGGCAAGCGCGCCCTCGAAGGCGTCCCACAGATCAGGCGCGGCGCGGAGAATGGCGCGGAAGCCAGGGGAATCGGCGCCACTGCCATCGCCCAATCCGGTACGAATCACCAGAAAATCAGTGGGCGCGACGAATTCGAGCTGGCGCATTGCCTGAGCGACGACACCCTGCGCCGAGACGGCACGCCGCAGCGCGCGCACAGCATCGCCATACCCCCCGCCGCCGAGTTCCGCCATCGCCAGCCGCAACTGCTCAAGGGTCATCTTCCACCAGAGCTCGAAGGTCTGGTGCACAATCTGAAACGTCAATTCGTCGGGATGGAGGCGTTCTTCGCTCGGCTTCTGAAGGGCGAGCAGGTCATCGGTGCGCAGATAGCGCTCGTACATCGTCTGCCCGCGCTGTCGCGATGTATGTGGAGATTGGGTCGTGCTGCTCATAGGAAATACCGCCTCCATCGTCATTGATGTTGTCGTTTTCAGGGACATGCTCGGTGGCCGTCTGAAGGGCAGTGTAACACAGCGCACTGCGAGACAATCGCCGAACTGAGGGATTTTGTGATGCCATGACCGGGCGTCTCCAAAGGCGACAACGGGCAACAAAAAACGCGGCAGCCCGAAAGCTACCGCGTTGCCGATCTCGTGGACCGAATGGAGTATTAGCGGGTGGCCGCAGGCGTCTCGGCCGGCGCGACAACCTGGGCATCGATCGCGATATTGATCTTATCGCTGACCAGCCAGCCGCCGGACTCCAGCGCGACGTTCCACTCCAGGCCGAACTCTTTGCGGCTGAAGGACGTGGTGGCGGTGAAGCCGTAGCGATCCTGGCCCTGCATGTCCTTGCCCTTGCCCTCGATATTGACATCGAGCGTGACAGGCTTCGTCACACCGCGAATCGTCAGGTCGCCCGAGACGCGCAGGTGATCCTCTCCAAGCGGCTGCACCGACGTGCTGTGGAAGGTGGCGGTCGGGTACTGCTCGACGTCGAAGAAATCAGCAGAGCGAAGGTGGCCGTCGCGGCCATCGTTGCTGGTCGTCAGGCTGGCCAGGTCGATCGTGACATCCACACGTGAATTGGCGGGATTCGCCTCATCGAGGTGGGCATCGCCGCTAAAGCTATTGAAGCGGCCCTTCACGTTCGAAACCATCATATGTTTGGCGGAAAACTCAATCGTTGAATGCGCGGCGTCAATGTCCCATGCCATGGTGTGAAACCCTTTCGTATTCTGCGTACTGATTGCGTTGAAACGCGTAATCGAACATCCTGACCGGACAGGTCTCGCAGGTCACATGCCTTGAAGTTCAGTGGGCATTCCGTCCGGCGATCATCACTTCCACATTGGAAGTAACTTCTGTAATGATAGTAACACACCACGAAAACATTGTCAAGTCCTAAACCGTTTAGTGCTAAATATTCGTTGAAAAGCGGGTGCAGTCCGGGAAAATCGTGGTTTTCCGCAACGCGCGTATTCGCCAGTTAGTGCACTAAACCGGGGAGATTGCCCGCAAGTGACTGGGTGCACACTTTTCCTATCGTGCTTTGCGATTGCGGTTGGCACCGCACAGCGCATCATCGCGTGAATTGTCGGTACAATGGTAGCTGATCACGTTCACTGGAGCTGCTCTCGCGTTCCTGGTAGACGAGTCACCCAATGAGTTACACGATCAGCCACATTGAGCCGTGAGGGGTAGTGCCGTGGACAAACAACCCGCATCACCACCAACCGAAGCGAAACCTGAACCGCAGCAAGGGCCCGCTGACCGCTGGGGCGATCAAATACCCGCGGAGCGACAGGCCGAACTGCAGCACGCCCTCGACACCTGGGATGCGCCCGATGCGGATCGTTCCGAACGTCGCGGGCCTTTCGACGGCCAGGCGCTTACGGGGGCGGACGTGTTCTGGCTTGCGGAGCAGATTTCTCAAGTCGAGCTTGGCAGCGCCAACAGCCTCCCTCTCGGCGGCTCCGACCTCCGCAAAGCGCATCTCGAAACCGCGAATCTCAGTTTCGTGCACCTCGAAGCCGCCGATCTCCGTGGCGCATATCTGGAAGGCGCCAACATGAGCTACTCGCGCCTGGACGGAGCTGACCTCAGCGGCACGCAACTCGTTGGGACCGTGCTCTTCGAGGCGCATCTGGAGGGTGCAATTCTGCGGGGCGCCCACCTGGAGCGCGCCGACCTGCGTGGCGTCACGCTCGACCGCACGACTGATATTGTGAGTGCCTATGTGCTCGATCCCAACGAGGTCAACGCCTGGCGAGATCTGTTCAATCAGCCGCCGCGCTACGGGCCAGCGCTGGGCGACATTCACTGGGGAGACTTTGACCAGGTGCAACTGACCCAACTGCGCGGGTGGAGCGTGCTCCGTAGACTGGCCGACGAGCGCGATCTCACGCTGCGGCGAAACGCGCTCTCATTCAGCAACGCCGTGCGCGCCTATCGCCAGGTCTCGCAGCGATTGCGCATCCAGGGCTATACTGATGTGGCCGACCGCCTTGCTGACCGCGCCCAGGTCTTACAGCGCAAAGTCTTCTTTCGCCAGATCATCGAAGACACGGATCGGCCGTGGCGACTCCCGCTCGACGTGGGGCGCTGGCTGGGCTCATGGTTTTTGTCGCTGCTCGCGGGATATGGCTATCATCCTGGCCGGAGCGCGCTCTGGTATCTCGCCACCATCCTGGGCTTCGCCGCGCTCTACCGCAATGTCGGCACCATCCACGGGCAGCATCTGAACGCCACCGAGGCGCTGGTATTTAGCCTGACCTCGTTTCATGGGCGTGGATTCTTCCCCGGTGGCCTCAGGCTCGACGATCCAGTGACGGTACTGGCAGCACTAGAAGCCGTCATCGGGCTGCTGATCGAGATTAGCTTCATCGCCACCTTCACCCAGCGGTTCTTTGGCAACCGCTAATGCACAGCCAAATGAGGCGCGAAGATGTCCGGCCAGTGGCAGCGACGTGCTCTCCACGACTGCACGCCTGGCTCAAGCGTCCCCGAATCTATTTTGCCGCGTGATGTGCTGCGGCGATTCACCTAGTGATGCGCGGTCGCCAGCGCGTCGGCGCGTGTCTTGACCACTGTGCCAGGCGCATGTTCTGGGGGCGCGTAGATGGTGTAGAGCTTCAGTGGCGCGGACCCCGTATTGACGAAGTTGTGGTGCATCCCAGCCGGTACAAAGTACAAGTTATTGGCGACAATGGGGCTTGTCTCACCATTGAGCGTGGCCTGCCCCTCGCCAGCGACGAAGACGAGCGTCTGATCGACCTCTGTATGCACCTCATCGCCGATTTCCTCGCCTGGCGCCAGGCTCATCAGCACGACCTGGCTGTGCCGCCCGGTGATGATCTCGTGGCGAAAGTCGTCATTATCCCTGGCCAGCGCGACAATATCCTCATGGAATCGCATCGTTGGCATCCTTTCTGTTACGTCTATCTGTGATGAACAACCGCTGCTTTTACCATATTGCGGGCAGGCGGGTGGCGCAATGGCCTATGGTCACAGCGGTGTCACAGTTTGGCAGACAGGCGCTGTTACAGCGTGGAGACTGGATCGATGTCGATGGCCCAGCCGTGCGGCAGGTGTTCGTGGGCAAGCGCGTGAAGCAGCGGACGTAACTCTGGCCCACGGACAATCACCTGCCAGCGATACGCGCCACGCAGCCGCTCCAAAAACGCCGGGGCCGGGCCAACAATATCCGATTGTGGCAGGTCGAGGTCGCGAATCAGATGCTCCAAACGCCCGGCAAGCGCGGTCGCCTCCACCTGCGCGGTATAGCGGTCGCGGTGGGTGAAGGTACACTTCATAAAACGGCGGAATGGTGGGTAGCCGTAGCGCTGGCGGGCCACGACTTCAGCGCTGACGAATCCGGCGTAATCGTGGCGGGCAGCGGACTGGATGCAGAAATGCTCTGGATTGAACGTTTGGATGAGCGCGCGCCCAGCCTGCGCGCCACGGCCTGCGCGCCCGGCAACCTGCGTGAGCAATTGAAACGTGCGCTCAGAGGCGCGGAAATCTGGCAGAAAGAGGGCGATGTCGGCAGAGACCACGCCCACCAGCGTGACGGCAGGCAGGTCCAGCCCCTTGGCGATCATCTGCGTACCCACCAGCACATCGGCGCGGCGCTCGGCGAATGCCCGCAGCAATTCTTCGTGAGTCTGTCGTGTCTTCGCTGTGTCGCGATCCCACCGCAATACCCGCGCCGCCGGGAATCTGCGCTTCACCGCGCTTTCGACACGCTCGGTCCCCAGGCCGAAGAAACGGATGCTGCTGCTGTGGCAGATGGGACAGACCCGTGGCACACTGGCCTTGCGCCCGCAATAATGACAAATGACGGCGCGCTCGCTGGCGTGGAGCGTCATCGAGATGTCGCAGTGGGTACACCGCACGACATAGCCACACTCGCGGCAGACTACCATGCTGGCCATGCCCCGCCGGTTGAGAAAGAGTATTGCCTGCTCACCACGGTCGAGCGTCTGGTGCAAGGCTGTCACCAGTGGCTCGCTGAGTATGCTCGTATTGCCTTCGCGCAGTTCGGCGCGCAGATCCACCAGCGTAACCGATGGCAGCCCTGTCGGCGTATCCTGATCGCCTGCGGGAGCGCGCTCGCGCAACTCGATCAGCGCATACTCGCCTGACTGTGCCAGCCAGTACGATTCGACAGACGGCGTCGCGCTGCCCAGCACCACGGCGGCGCCTGTCAATGCGCCGAGCCGGATAGCGACATCGCGCGCGTGATACGTTGGGCGGCGATCTTGCTTGTACGCGCCCTCGTGCTCCTCGTCCACCACGATCAGCCCTACCCGGTCCACCGGCGCGAAGAGCGCGGACCGCGAGCCAAGCACCACGTCTACCTCACCCGCCCGGATGCGCCGCCACTCGTCGAGTCGCTCAGCATCGGAGAGGCCGCTGTGAAGCAATGCCACCCTGCCGGGGAAACGACCCGCGTAACGTTCCAGCGCCTGAGGCGTTAGCGCGATCTCTGGAACAAGCACGATGCCACGCTCTCCCCGTGCGAGCGTTTTCGCCAGTGCCTGCAGATAGATCTCTGTCTTGCCGCTGCCGGTAATACCATGCAGCAGAAATACACGGCTGGCTCCTGGCTCGCGTGGCGCGGTGATGAGAGACAGCGCCTTCGCCTGGGCGGCGGTCAGTGGCAGCGGCGACGTATGTTCAATAGCGCGCCCAGCCAGGGGATCGCGTCGAACGGTGACCTCGTCGATAACGACCAACCCGGCGCGCTGCAGATCCTTCAGGGCCGCGGCCGTGATACGGGTCAACCGCTGCAACTCCTCCAGCCGCCATGTCTGAGGCTGTTGTGGCCGCGAGAGCACGTCCAGCACGGCAAGCTGGCGCAGCACTCGTTCGGACTCTCGCTCCTCGTCACGCCCTCGCATTGCGCGCCTGCCACTCAATGCCAGACGCCCGGCGGATGGTTGCGGCGCCGCAAGCTCATCCAGCCTGGCACGGGCGGCGTTCTGCCACGCGGCAATCTGCTCCGGCGGCCCCGACAGCCGAATCAGTCGCTCATGACGCTGCTCGCGCTGCGTGCCCGCGACCTCGGTCGCCAACGTGGCCTGGCCTGTCGCCAGAAGTGCGGCAATCGCCACACGCGCCCGTTGCGCGCCCAACGCGTCGCGAATCTGTGTCCGTTCGAGACGACCACGCTCGCGCAGCAAGCCAAGCATCATGGCAGCGTCGGGCGTCAACAGGGAGGCCGTGACGGCTGAATCGGCTTCGAGCGGACTAGCGGCCGGCGTCAGCACCTCGCGCATGCTGCTGAGCAGTCCCGGCGGCAGCATCAGGCGGGCGGCGTCGGCCAGTGGCGCAGCGTAATAATCGGCGATCCACTCGGCGAGCGCGTGGTGCGCCTCCGAGATGAGTGGTTCGGGCAGCAACAGGCGATCGATCGAGCGCAAGGGGGGAACGGCCTGATCGGGTGAATCCGCCTCCGGGAGGTCATCGCTGGCGTCGAGCGCCCAGACGATCCCAGCGGTGATACGATCGCCAAATGGGATGGCGACAAGATGGCCGATGCGCACATCGGATGTCAGGGCGTCAGGCACATGATAGCTATAGAGCCGCTCGGCGGCGAGTCGCCCGCGCACCACCTGGGGCACCAGAATTTCCGCCCGCATGCGCGCCGCACTCCCTCCGCCAGCAGAACCATCGTCGGCTTATCGTCAGCTTCTCGGGCTATTATCGCAGCCTCATTCAATCCACGACAAGGTCCAGTGGTTCTTCGCTGGGCAAGACGAAACTCGTGGCCTCTACCGGCGATTCTTCGGGCGCGACATGCCGGACGATGCGTTTCGACGGGCTGGCGGCCAATGGGAAAACCGCGTGATGCGCCTTCGAGAGCGTATCGGTGATCGAGTGCGGCGCCGCTCGATAGCCTGCCATCCAGGACGCCAGTTCTGCGCCACAAATGACAAAGAAGGCATAGGCATAGAAGAAAACGAGGACGACAAAGACGAATCCAGCTACCGTGCCGAAATGTTGCGGCTGCAGCACCTCACGGGCGTAGAGCGGGAAGATGAGAATGTATCCCTGCGCCAGCACCGCGCCGAGCAGCGCGCCCGGCCACGTATGGCGAAACGCGACCCCTCCGGGCGTCACCTCACTGTAGAGCGCGAGGAGAATCGTAAAGTTCAGGGTCAGGCTGACGAGCATCGCAAGCGCCGAGATCATTGGCTCATTGGCAAGTCGCGAGTGCGGGATGGTGGCGTGGCCCAGGCCGAGACTGACGATTGGCGTGAAGGTGGCCGAAAGCATGATGGTCGGCAGCGTCGCCGCGAAGAAGAGCAGCATCAGCAACGCGACGAGATTCTGCCGCAGGAAAGGCCGCTGCTGACGGCGAAAGATGACACAAAGGCAGCTCTCGATGACGACGAAGAAGCGAGTGCCATACCACAGCGTGACGGGGAGGCCAAGCAGCACGAGAATGAAGGGGGCGTGTTCGATGGCATCGGCGAAGGAGAGCACTGCGGCGCCGGTCACCCGGTCGGGCAGCAGACGCACAATCCCATGCACAGCGCTCTGTTCGGTGATATCGCTGGTGATCCGCAAAAAGAGGCTCAGCAGCACGAGTTCGAGGCCAAGCACGGAAAACAATCCCATGATGCAGGTGTATGCCAGCAGACGGGCCAGATTCCAGCCCCAGTCATGGTCGAATTTCAGCCAGACGGCTTTCAGCACGGCAGCCTTTGTCCTTTCGCCGCGAGCGTGCGTTCGGTCGCGTTGGCACCACTACGATGCCTTACTTCGGCACTGCCACGAGCATATGGCACAATGGAACTTCTGTCGAGAGTTCGCGCCGATTCTTGTAAAACTCTCAGAATATCCCAAGGATAGGCCAGATCCACTCTTTCCTCGCCGTGTCGCGGAGTGGGTACGGAGGTCTGCTACGGGCGTTGGTGGATGAGGGCATTCGTCATGGGCGTTTTTCCGCTGCCGCACGAGGTAGAGGCGCTGCTGCCCGAGCTGGGAGTAGATAGCGCCAGCATCTCGCGAGTCGGGACGATCGCGGGCGGCCTCTCGGGCGGACGGCTCTATCGTCTCTGGCTGCGCGACACGAATGGCCGCGAACGCGAGCATACACGCGTCGTGAAGTATTGCGAGCCGCTGGAGGGATGGCTAGGCGACACCTCAGGCGATAGCCACGTGCGCGAGGCGCAACTTGCCGCATCGGGCATAGTCGCGGATCTGCCTCCCGGCATCGTAACACCGACGATGGCAGTGGCGTTTCGCGGGCCGCGGGCACGTCCCCAGGCCGCCGCGCTACTGATGCGCGATCTGCTGCCGTATCTGCTCCGGCAGCCTTTTCGTGTGCCGCCGGGGCGTCTTCCGGTGGAGGCGCTGGCGATCATAGACCGGCTGGCCCAGATGCATGCGCGCTACTGGAGTGATCCTCGACTCGACGATGCGCTGCTGGGACTGATGACGCCAGAGCGGGCATTGCTGGTCACAGGGCCGCGTGGGGTGGCGGCGCGCCTGGCTGCAGGCGACACGCTTCCCTATCTGGCTGTTGCCGACGCAGGCTGGCGCGACTTCTTCGCGCTGGCGAGTGATGCGGCCTCGCAACGGTTGCAGGCGATTATGGCGGAGCCAGAGCCGCTGGCTCGCATCATCAACCGGCTGCCGCGAACGCTGGCGCATGGCGATGTCTGGGGACCAAATCTCGGCTGGCTGCCACCGAATGGCGGCAAATGGCGGCTTGTGCTGCTGGATTGGGCGCTGACGCTGGCTGGGCCAGCTACCTATGATCCATTGTGGCTGTGCAGCGCCTGGTTCTCCGTTGACCCGACAGTCGTGCTCGCTGCCTATCGCGCGGCACTGAACCGAAGGCTGCTGGCTCGTGGCTACCGGATCGACGACACGACGTGGCTGGCGCTGGCCGACGCGGGATACCTGCGCACGGTGCTCACCTGTGGCGAGGCACTGGCTCGAACCGCTCTCTCGGTGCCCGCTGGATGGGCGAGGCAGCGAGCGCTGACGCGGGTACACTGGTGGATCGCGCGCGCGCTGCGGGCCGCTGATCGGCTGGAGCATGTGGGTTAACTGACGCGAAGGGGTTTCGTTTCACCCGCACATCTCCAGCGCGCAACGAATCTCTTGCTGCACCGTCGCGTCCGTCTCGACCGCAAGCGCCTTTTCCAGGGCAACGCACGCTGTTGTCCCGCCGATGCGCCCAAGCGCCCAGGCAGCGTGTCCACGTACCAGCGGCTCGGTATCGCGCAGCGCGTCGCTCAGCGCCGGAACCGCCACCGGATCGCCGATATTGCCGAGCGCGACGCAGACATTGCGCAGCAGCCCACGCCGTTTTGCCCGTTTCACAGGACTATGGCGGAATCGCTCGCGGAACCCCTCGTCATCCAGCTTCAGCAGCGGAATCAGCGCGGGACTGGACCCAGTCACTGGCCGCGGCTGAAACATCAGGCGTTCGCCAGGCTTGCCGAGTTGGCCCCGTTGACGCAGACGTTTCTCCACTACCAGATTCACCGGGCAGACCTGCTGGCAGATGTCGCAGCCGAAGATATGCGCGCCAATCAGCGGGCGCAACTCCAGCGGAATGCTGCCACGCAGTTCGATGGTGAGGTATGAGATGCAGCGGCGATTATCCAGCACGTAGGGCGCGACGAAGGCGTTGGTGGGGCAAGCATGCAAGCAGACCTCGCACTGGCCACAGGTAGCAGCCAGCGGCTCATCGTGCGCGAGGTCCAGACTGGTCACCACCTCAGACAAGAAGAGCCATGATCCCCAACCACGCGTCAGGATATTCGTGTTCTTACCGTACCAGCCAAGCCCCGCCCGCTGCGCCACAGCGCGATCTACCATCCGTCCAGTATCCACGAAGACAATGCTCTTCTCGTGTCCCGGCGGCGCGCACGTTCGGATGAAGGCGGCCAGGTCATCCAGTCGGGCGCGGATCACCTCGTGATAGTCATCGCCCCAGGCATAGCATGAGAGCCGTCCGTGTGGGTCGCCGGGCGCCGTCTCATCGCGCGGCGCGTCGGTGAGGTAGAATGTGCCGAGCGCGATCACCGACCGTGCCGAGGGCAGCAGCGCGCGTGGATTTGCCGAGACCTCGGCGCGTTCGGCGGTGAACCAGTCGAGGCCGCCCATCAGTCCCTGCCCGATACGCTCTTTGAGCGCTGCCTCAGCATCGAGCATTGGGTCGGCGGTGGTGAATCGCACCAGATCGAAGCCCAGCGACAATGCGTAGTCGCGGATACGCTCGGTCAGGGCGGCGGCATCGGTAGGCGTCGTCACGTCTCGTCGGCTCCCTTCCCTTGAGAAAGACCCTCATTCTCCCGGCTGGACTCCGCACCGGATTCCGGACAGTGCAGCATATGCCATATCGGTACCATCCACGTTGCATTCGGGCGGCGCAGTCACTATACTGGCGGGCACGAGGACAGGATGATGGCGGCCAGGATGATCTCAGCGTCGAATCGCCTGGGAGGGGTTATACCAATGAATGATGCAAAAAGCCGGCCAGACTTGAGCGGGATATTGGAACAGCGTCGTCGCGAACTCAGCGACCGGCCTGATATCAGCGTACGCATGCGTAAACTCTCCGCCTCGAACTCCCGCAATCCTGTTCCGGTGCCGCCGCGCAAGCGCCCATCGCTGGTGACGCTCGTTCTCGCGGCGACGGCGCTCGTGCTGCTGCTTGCCTGTGGCGTTTCGGCGGCCGTTGCGGTCGCGAGCGGTGTCTGGTTTCACAACCAGTTGACCGATCCCAGCCAGACCGCGCTCGACTTCTATGGATCGTTGCATCAGCAGGATTACACCCGCGCCTACAGTCTTTTCTCAGACAGCGCCAAGGCGCACCTCTCGCAAAACGACTTCAGCTCGCAGTTTAGCGGCTACGATTCGGTTGGTGGTATCGTACAGTCGTACACGATCGACGGCAACTCGAAGGTCCAGGGGTCAACCGCCACCGTGACGATCGATGTCGTTCGCCGTGGTAACACGACCCAGGCGCAGGTACAGACGATGTATCTGACCAACCAGAATGGCAACTGGAGAATCGACCGCATCCAACTAGGGAAGATGATACCGGCTCCCGCCACGTCATCGTAATCCGGCATCTGCCCCTCGGCTGGAGATATCTGGAGAGGGGCTCACCTATGCCAGAGCGTATCCGTATCGTATCCGGCGATATCACGCTGCTCGATGTCGATGCCATTGTCAACGCAGCCAACAACTCGTTGCTTGGTGGCGGCGGCGTGGATGGCGCCATTCATCGCGCGGCTGGACCAGACTTGCTGAAAGAGTGCATGACACTCGGCGGCTGCGATACCGGCGACGCGAAGATCACTGGCGGATACCGCCTTCCGGCGCGCCACGTCATCCATACTGTCGGGCCTGTGTGGCGTGGAGGCGGCCACAGCGAAGATGAATTGCTCGCACATTGCTACCGCATGAGCCTAGCGCTCGCCCAGCAATACAGCCTACGCACGATCGCTTTCCCCGCCATCAGTACGGGCGTCTACGGCTTTCCACGCGAGCGCGCCGCGCGTATCGCC
>DAHUXT010000082.1 GCA_027307065.1 Ktedonobacteria bacterium | reverse complement strand
AAGCCCGCCTGCGCGGGCTGGGATGCGAGGGCTGCGATGTGACATCCACCAGGGACTGCATGCAATTTGGTATCACAGGCCAGGCATCAGCCGCGATCAGCCGCGATCAGCCGCGATCACTCGCTAATCGCTCTCCACACTATCCGCCAGATCCACTGGCGCCTCTGCCGCATGTTCGGCCCGCAGCGACGAGACGACCAGGCCATCGGGGAATTTCCTGACCCGCTTGCCGGGCGCGCGCACAGCAAGGATAAGTGCCGCGACGGGGCAAACGAGATACCCTGCGATCAGTAGCGCGCGGCGGAGTGGATCTGGCGCTAGGCAGGTGAAATTGCCCTCAGACCCAGTGAAACAGTTCTGAAACGCAAGCAGGGTAAACGAGAAATAAACGGCAACGAAGGTGGCATAGCCGCTGGCGATGATCAGCGCGACCCACAGCCAGCGGCGCGCCTGCGCGGCGGCATTGATGGCGAGTATCCAGGTGGTGATGGTGAGCAATAGCCCGACATAGATTGACAATCCATTTGCTGGCGTGTTCCGATTAAGCGAGTCTACGCCACCAAAGATCAGCCAATACGCTGCGAGGACGATAGTCGCAAGCGCTCCACTCACCAGGATTGATCCAGTGGAGCGCCGAAACGCGGGCAGCAGTTGCGCGGAGACAATCGCCAGAGGTATCACCAGCAGCACCGCCGCGGGCGCTACTAACAGACCCCAATCAATCATGGTCGCCCGCTCACTTTCACTGCGCTGCCGACGTCGTGCTTGCCGCCCGCGCACCACATGAGACGCAGTGAGGCGCAGTGGGGCGCACGAGCATCAGGCGCCGACCACCCACGTATCGTTGGCGCGCTCATAGCTGACCAACTCGTCAGACGCGAAGAAGATGCCGATCTCGCGCTGGGCCGATTCCTGCCCATCTGAGCCGTGGATGATGTTGAGGCCGATGTCCAGCCCGTAGTCGCCGCGAATGGTGCCGGGCGCGGCTGTCTTGGGGTTCGTCACGCCCATCATGCCACGCGTCACGCTGACGGCTTCGGGGCCTTCGAGCACCCCTACCACCACCGGGCTAGAGGTGATGTGGCCGACCAGGCCGTCGTAAAACGGTTTGCCCGCGTGTTCGGCATAGTGCTTCTCCGCCGTCTCGCGGGGAATCCGCATCAGTTTGAGGCCGACGACCTTGAGACCCTTGGCCTCAAACCGCCCGATGACCTGGCCAATCAGGCCGCGCTGTACCCCTTCGGGCTTGACGATGATGAGCGTTCGCTCCACTCTCGATCTCCTTCATGCGTTCATACGTGACTATCTGGATTGTCTGTCTGGCGCCCCAGCGCACGGCACACGGGACACGATCTCGTGGCCGCCCTCTTGGATGGGAACCCCGTTAATCGTATCGAATTGCTCGCAACGAATGCACAGTGGCAGGGAATCTCGCGCTGCGCGAGGGAGGACTAGTAGGCGCCCATCTGCTCGGAGAGGCGCATGCCCGCCTGCTGCAGCTCGATGCGTACGCGACCAATATTGGCATCGCGCGAACTGCGCACCACGAGCAACAGATCGCCGCCATCGCTGACCTGCACCACGCCGCGGGTCGTCTCGAACATAGCATGGCGAATATCGCCCATATTCAATTGTTCGATATAGCGGCCAGAGGCATCATATGCTGCGGCGGCCATCGCGCCAACCATCTCTTCGTCTTCGCCGTCCATCGCGCTGGCAACCACCAGCCCATCTTTGCCGACGAGCAACGCGCCCGTGACGCCATCGATTGCCATCAGCCGCTGAAGTATCGTCTCCACGTTGTCTCCTCACGTCTCCCTACCGCCGCTGATGGGCATGCTCCAAACGACTCAGACATTTCCTGATGAAATCTTCAATTGCCGCTGCGCGACTGAGACAACTCTGTCGCCCGATTGAAGGACTCCAATGCTGCCTCGTAGTCACCCTGTGAGACAAGCGCGTCTCCGAGCACGCCGTGCAGACTTGCGTGATCGGGCAGATCGGCCAGACTGGCGCGCAGGTCAGCCAGCACCTCGGGCAGCAGATCGGGCGCGTTCTTGATGATAGCGCGATACTCGTTCAGCGCCTCGTCGAGTTGGCCATCGTCCCGCCGCTGCCGCGCATGCGCCAGTCGCGCTGGGTAGTCGCGTGGGTCGGGGCCTTTGGCGACGGTCGCTCTCAACGTTGGCTCCGCAGTGGGCGTTTCGCTGGCTGTAGGCGTCTCTGGCTGGGACTCTGGCTGGGATATGGGATGTTCGCCACTACCGGGTGGTTGCTGCGTTCGATTGATCTCGGCCAGCAGGCCAGGGCGTGTCTCGATAGGTGTGAAGCCAGACGCGGCAAACTGGCGCTCAAGCTCTTCGATCGTCTGGTTCGACTGCTCGTCTGACTCCCGTTGATCGTCTTGTGGGTACGACTCATGTGGCTCTCGCGGTTCGGGCGCGGCGTCGACGATCGACTGCGCTGCGGCAAACGGTGGAATGGCTGGCCCGGCTTCGGGCAGGTCGGACGACACACCAGCAGTGTGAACCGGTGCATCGTACGACGACTCGACGATAGCAGGCGTCTCCTGTTCGCGCGCAGGAGGCATCGGTGGCGCCGATGGAGCACTCGCCGCCTGCACGATGGGCAATACGGAGGTATCGCCACCGAGTTCGGCGAACATGCTGCGCAGCGCCTCAGACGATGGCAGTGGCAGTTTGGCTGTCTCGGGTTCATCGGCGGGTGACGCGGCAAACAACGCCTCTGTAGGTGGCAGCGGTACAACTGGCATCGCTGGGGGTATCGGCATCGTCACCCTTGGCGAAGGCGGCGCCTTGACGTCATCCCGGCCATTGCCTGACGCGTCGCTCCCCACAATCGGTATCGTCGTACTGTGGGGATGCTCGGCTGGCGGCGCCTGCATCGCGGCCCCAAGGGCAACCGCTCCCTTCGCCTGGAGCCAGTTATACCAGTTGAGCGCCTGCTGGCGTTCCTGGTCGTCCATGGCATCGCCGAGGCTTCGCAGCACCGGAGGCGCTATGGGTTCGCCCTCGCCGCCCGTCGCCGATGGGGTCGCGGCGAGACGTGGTTGGCTGTCGTCGTCACTGCCCCAGATCATGAAGGCAGTTTCCTTGATGGCGCGCGTGACCTCAGTTGGCTGGCTGGGTACGGGGATATCAGGCCGTGGCGGCGGTGGCAGCGGCTGATTGGGCGGCGGCACATTCAGAGTGTTTTCGTTCGCGGGAATAGACGACACCAGCGGACGACTGAGATTGCGCTGACCAGCGAGTGGCTGAGATGGTGCGAATCCGATCGTTGGGCGGCCTTGCTTGATGGGCACATCAGCGGTAGGGGCCACGCCATTCGCATCCGGAGCCGCGGCCATCTCCGCGCTTCCAACGCGCAGCAACGCCGACATCACCGGATCACCAGCGGCAAGCGCGTCGGCGAAGAGGACGTGGGCGATGGCCATATCCGGGTCGAGTTGCAGCGTCCGGTCGAGGTGCGCGCGAGCGGCATCCATGTCACCCTCGGCAAGAGCCAGCGCCATCTGAATCAGCATCGCCTTCACGCACGAAGGCGAGTTCGCGAGAATGCGACGGCAACGTTCCTCTGCTGCCTGGAGATGTCCAGAAATCCAAAGGGTTTCTGCCAGCCCCACCTGCGCTTCGACCATGTCGGGGTTTTCGACCACGAGTTGCTCCCACTCGCGGATAGCGTGGGAGAAAAGGTCGCCGCGAAGATACAGCCGTGCCAGGCCCGATCGGGAGGGGCGATAGGCAGGCTCTCCCAGACGGCGCGCCAACTCGTGGTAGGTTGCGCGTAAGGCCTGGTCATTGGGACGGAGGTCACAGGCGCGGCGGTACCATGCCAACGCGGAGACATCATCGCCATGTATCTGATGCACCAGTGCGCGGGCACAACAGGCACGCACATCTTCGGGGTCGCCAGCCAGGGCTCGATCAAGTGCGGCCAGTGCCTCTCGGGGTCTGCGCAGGGCCAGATAGATCTCGCCAAGCACTCGTTGTACCCGCAATGCGCGAGGATACGCCGTTTGCAATTCCTGGCAATTGGCCAACGCCTGCTCGGGTCGGCCAGCGGCAATCTCTGATTCCGCCCGACGCAGCCGCTCGGTCAGTGTGGTGCGCTCCATGTCCCCGTTTTCCCCGAAAGTCCGCTTTGTGCCTGTCCTGAGGCCATCGTGCGTATCGCGCCCGCGGATGCGCTTCGCGTCATGGCATTATGGCGTGCGGCAGGCTGTGCGTCAAGCCAGATAGCCATTGCTTCCGGGGCCAACCATCGGCCACTCATTGTGCGTGAATGCCTTCGCTCTCCTTTCACGATTTGCGCCAATCTGCCTGGTTGGCATACTGGCGCAAATCGTGAAAGGAGAGTATATAATGTGAAGCGTGGCAACGTACAAAACGTTCCCCTGCCACGCCAAAGAGGTACATAATGGACGTGAATGTTTTGGCCGAACTGACAATTCAGGCCAGTGAAGGAAGGTGGCCTCGCATCTGCGCCAGACCATTGTTCCAGCGGCATGCTGGTGTGACTGGATGGTGCGACGATGTGCTTTAGGGTCGCGATGTTCAGTCTGCATACGTCGCCGCTGGCGCTCCTGGGCCGCACCCGTGACGCGGGCGGCATGAACGTGTATGTGCGCGAGTTGGCGCGCGAATTGGGCCGCAGTGGCATTGACGTAGATATCTTTACCCGGCGCTCAGACCCCAATATTTCTCCAATACAGCAGGTTTCCGAGCGTGTCCGGTTGATCCAGATCGAGGCCGGGCCGGTAGCTCACCTGCCCCCAACAGAGCTTTTCCCCTATGTGAGCGAGTTTACCTGCCGTGTCGGGCATTTTGCCGAACGCGCGCGCATCCGTTACGATGTGCTGCACACGCACTATTGGCTGTCGGCGGCGGCGGCGTTGCCTTTGGCGCGCCAGTGGGACGTGCCCCACATGACGATGTTCCATACCGTCGAACGACTGAAGGGCCAACAATACGGCACGACCAGCAGCAGCGACGCGGCGGCGGCCATCCGCATCGAGCAAGAGGGGCGTATCGCCTCATCGGTAGATCGCATCACCGTCTCTACCGAGAGCGAGGGCGAACAACTTCGCCGCCTCTACGGTCTGTCGCCATGCCATCTGGCGGTCATTCCATGCGGGGTGGATCTCAGCCTGTTTACGCCAGCTACTCTGAGCACGCGCCAGACAGCCCGGCGCGCACTCGCGCTCGATGATCGCCAGCCGACACTGCTCTCCATCGGTCGGCTCGATCCCATCAAAGGGCTGGACCTGTTGCTCGAAAGCCTGTCGCTGATGGAGACATCCGCCCAGCTCATCATTGTGGGCGGTAACCCGGATGGCGATCCTGAGCTGGAACGTCTACGCGCTTGCGCCGCTGATCTTGGAGTGGGCGAGCGGGTACGGTTCCCCGGAGCGGTTCCCCAGCTCGACCTGCGGCAGTATTATCACGCGGCGGATGCGGTGGTCGTTACCTCGCGCTACGAAAGCTTCGGGCTGGTCGCGGTGGAAGCGCTCGCTTCGGGCACGCCGGTGGTGGCTGCGGCGGCGGGCGGACTGACGAGCATTGTGCGCGACGGCGTCAACGGGCTGCTGGTGCGGTGGCGTGACCCACGCGCATTCGCCGAGCGGCTGGATGAAGTGCTGACGGATGGGGCGCTTCGCACGCGGTTGGCGGCCAATGCGAACGCCAGCGTCGAGCGTTTCGGCTGGCAGCACATCGGCGATGACGTGCGCGCGCTCTATTCGGAGCTCACCGCGAACGCCCCACGGGTCGCTGCCTGTTCGTGCTTCTAAGCGATTATTGTGATGAGTGATAGACAGGCAGGCGTCTGGTGTGGCGCCTGCCTCGTGATTTCCGCGCATGCTACTTGCTGGGGCGCATCATCAGGATAGAGACGAACCGCGAGAGAAAAGACATACGTCACGCAACCCGCTTTACTGTGGGCCTCGTGATGACGCCCACATCACCAACAGCCAGGGAGCATGCGCCGTGACCGATCAAGCCAGCGGGCCAGACAACCAGCATTCCACCCGCGAGGGCGCGCGACTGGGCGAAGTTGCCCGCCTGTTCCTGCGTCTGGGCTTCACGGCGTTCGGCGGACCGGTCGCTCATATCGCGATGATGCGGCAGGAGTTCGTGCAGCGTCGCCAGTGGATCAGCGACCAGCGATTCGTTGACCTGATTGGCATCGTCAACCTGATACCGGGGCCAAGCTCGACGGAACTGGCCATCTATCTGGGATATCTGCGCGCCGGGGTGCCTGGCTTGCTCGTGGCGGGCGTCTGCTTCATTGGTCCGGCGATGCTCATCGTGCTGGCGCTAGCCTGGGCGTATGTCACCTTCGGCGCGCTACCGCAGACGGCCTGGCTGCTCTACGGCATAGTGCCAGTGGTCATCGCCATCATCGCCTGGGCGCTGTGGGGCCTCGGACGGACGGTGTTACGCAACGTGTTTGCTGTGGGCTGGGCTGTGATGCTGGTGGCGCTGTATCTCCTTGGGGTCAACGCTTTGCTGGTGCTCTTTGGCGGGGGCACGCTTTATGCCGTCGCCCTCGGGCTCTGGCGCGCGGTACGTACCCGCCGTGCGCACGCTAGTTCGTTGCTTCCGCTCCTTCCAGGTGCGGGCGGGGTCGCGGCTACCACGGTTGTCGCCAGTGCCGCCAGCGCCCCGTTTAGTCTGCTCACCCTGTTTTTGACGTTTCTCAAGATTGGCGCGGTGCTCTACGGCAGCGGCTATGTGCTACTGGCGTTTCTGCGCGCGGATTTCGTCCACGGACTTGGCTGGCTGACCGACCGGCAACTGCTCGACGCGGTGGCCGTGGGTCAGGTCACGCCTGGCCCTGTCTTCACGACGGCGACCTTCATTGGCTTTATAGTAGGCGGCTGGCAGGGCGCGCTGGTGGCAACCCTTGCTATCTTTCTGCCCTCATTTCTCTTCATCCCTCTCATTCACCGTGTTGCTGGTTGGCTACGGCGCACGCCTGCCGTAGCGGGTGTGCTGGATGGCGTAAACATCGCGGCGGTAGCGCTGATGGCGGGGGTAACGCTCCAACTGGCGGAGACGGCGCTGCATGATGTCCTCACGTGGGTGCTGGCGCTTGCCACCCTGGCAATTTTGCCGCGCTTTAAGTTCAATTCCGCCTGGCTCATTCTGCTCGGCGGCGCAATCGGGCTGATTGCTCATATCGTGCGGTAGCGCCTGCTAGAACGCCACCGCCGATTCGATGCGCGATTTTTGCGGATTCCTGGGCATTATCGTGCGCCACGCAGCGGGCGCCTGTGTGGTAAATGCCACTCGCCTGTCAACCTCAACCATTCGTCGGAATATTCAGAACTCGCGCAACTTCCCCCTTGAAGGTCCCAGCGGCTGTGGTACAATAGTCCCGTTCGAAGAAGAACGCGAGAGCAGAACTCCTGGATTTTCGGCGTATCCCACACTGAATTGGTTGCACTCCTCGGTTGCTGAGTGTCTCACTGGTGGTGTTGCTGGCGGTATCTCGCGAAGTCTGGGTTGGAAGTTGCTCGCTTTCTACAGGCGCATTTTGAGAATATTCGGCGGCATGAGGCAGCACAGACTGCACACGACACGCATTTTCAAAAGAGGGGATACATGGAGCAACCTGTGCGAATCCTTGATGGCGATCTTGAAACCCTCGGACTTCAAGCGACCCTGAAAATGCTCTCGCTTGGTGGCAAATCGGGCATCCTGCGTGTCAGTTCCGGTACAGAAACGCTTCAGATTGCTTTGAAGGATGGGCATATCGTTGCGCTGGACGAAAGCGGCGTCACCCCTCCTGACATGATTGAGGTTTTTCGGCTGCTCATGCACCTGACCCGGCAAGAGGCTACCGCACTCAAGCAGCGCGCCAATCGCGATCCGGGCAATTCGCTGCGGGTGATGGTCGAAAACCAGGTTATTTCCCCCGACATTGCCCAGCGGTATCTGGAGTTCGCGATCATTCAGCCAGTTAGTCGCGCAGTCCGCTGGGAACGCGGCCGATTCGAATTCAACCACTACGCCGTGCCGATTCAACCTCCCGGCGCGTTTATGCGCCCGCTCAGCGTTGACCACATCCTCCTCGAAGCATTGCGCATCGCCGATGAGAGCGCCTATGCTGGCCCCATTCGGCTCTCGCGCCACGCAGTCGCGCGCTGGATGCCGCAGTTCAGTGGCAACGTTCGCCAGTTGGGCCTCTCGCAAGAAGAAGTGAACGTGCTTTGCCTGGCGAATGGCCAGTTCACCCTCTCGACCATGTCGTACGCGCTCCTGCTTCCCGAATCTTCTGTCGCAGCGGCGATGGAGAAGCTGCTCCAGTTGCACCTGATCGAACTCGTCGACGAGCATTTCGAAGGCGAACTGGAGCAAAATCTGATAGGCCTCTTGAACCGGAGCCAGTATCAACTGGCACAAAAGGGGCGGCCATCTCCCGATCAACGGATGCTGACGCTGGTGCGGACGATGGGCACATGCATTAACGGTCTGCTGGCGCACCATCGGACATTCGCGCGCGCCCTGCGTGGCCGTGGGCAGCTTCCAGAAATCGAGATCAACCACTACCTGGAACAGCGGTTTGCTCCTGTGCTGGCCGAGATGCAGCGCCAATGTCCCCGCATGGATGAAATCGTTCGCTTCGAGCATGGCACACTGGTCTATCATGAAGTCGAGATTCTCGATCGCGTCGTCCGTGGACAGGAACTCTTGGGGTGCTTCCAGGACGCCGTATGGCTGCTGTACACCTTCATGTGTCACCTGTTCAGTACGGTGATCGAAGATGAGACTGGGACGTCGCGGCTCGGCTGGCAGCTGGATGAACTCTGGAAGTCATTCCTGCATGAGATCGAAGAAGAGATGCGACCCATTCAGGCGGCGAACGCGGCGATACACGCCTGAGACGCGCGAAACCGAACGGCATTGTGACTGCATAGAGACATCACTCATCTCCATTGATGTGCTATTATGAACCGCTGGCAGGCCAGGGAATGGGTTTGGCGTGGATGCTATCGCTGGCGGTGCAGCAGCCGTGAAAAGGAGTGTGCGGGGTGAGTGAGCCAGTAGTACTGGTGGTGGATGATAGCCCCACAGTACGCAAGATCGTTCAGCTCACACTGCAACGTGAGCGGATTCGTGTCGTCACCGCTGGAGATGGTTTGACTGCGTTGGCGGCCGTTGCCGACGAACAGCCTGATCTGGTGCTCTTAGATATCATGCTGCCACGGATGGATGGCTACAATATCTGTCAGGTCATCCGCAAGAATATGGCCTATCGTGATCTCCCGATTATTATGCTCAGCGGCAAAGATGGTCTGTTCGACAAAATGCGCGGCAAACTCGCTGGATCAACTGAGTACATGACGAAACCATTTGATTCGGTGGAACTGGCACAGACTGTCAAGCGCTACCTGGAATCGCCAGCGGCGCGCGAGCGAGCGGCGCGGCGCGAGATGCGGATGCAGGGCCGATTGCGACGCCAGATGTAAGGCGAGGCCACCAGCGGCCCACAAAGTGGGCGTATGGAGCAGGACGTAGGCCAGAAGTACGCCATGGATAGGCCAGTTTGGCATGCTGCTGGATTCTTAGACGCCATTGTCATACGCTGCTGGAGTACACTACTAGCGGTGGGCCAGTAGGCATGCGCCTGGGCGAGCGGCGCGTATCCCGCGATTCTCGCTCGAACGCCATCATTCGCTCATATCTGAGCATATACTTTCCTGCGCGTCGGGTATCGGTGGGGTACCATCGCCTATCATCGGTAGTATGACGAGAGCGATACCAGGCGTATACGCCTACCAAGGGCGGCAGGCAGGCACGAGGGAGTATGAGGATGCTCGCACCAAAAGTTCTTGTGGTAGATGATAGTTGGACTGATCTTACCCTCATCGCGACACCATTGCGCGAGGGGGGGTTCGACGTCATCACTGCGGTAGACGGCGATGAAGCGCTCGAAAAGGTGATCAGTGAACGCCCGCAATGTGTGCTGCTCGATGTCGTGCTTCCCAAGCAGAATGGATTCCAGGTCTGCCGCAAGCTCAAACAGATGGAGCAGAGCCGTCATATTCCGGTGATTCTCATCAGCCAGAAGAATACGCCACTCGATAAGCGCTGGGGTCTGCAGCAAGGCGCGGATGTCTATCTGACGAAGCCATTCGATAAAGAAGAATTGCTGTCCAGTGTGCGCAACCTGACGGGCTTTGGCTCATGACCGATTCCAATATGCCCAATATGGGCAATGCGCGCCGCGGGCAGATGAACGAGATGCTGCAGCAGGCGTTACAGGCTCTGCGCACATCTGGGGCGGGCAACTCCACGATGACCCCCGACGATCTCGTTGAATTGGCGCGCCGCGCGGGTATCGCGAACCCTGAACAACTGAACGACCTGACACGCATCATGAGCGCGAACGCCGCCGAGCGGGTTCCTCAACTGATCTTCTTCCTGGTTGGCAACGTGGAATGCGCGTTGCCTGCCGACTCGGTGCAGGGTGTGGAACGCATCACCGAGATTACCGCTGTGCCGAACACTGCCCCCTGGGTGCTGGGTGTCGTGCAGGTCTGGGGCGCCATCGTCTCCATTGTGGATCTGCGCTCGTTCTTCGGTCTGCCATCGCAGCCGCTCAACACGAATAACCGCCTATTGGTCGTCACGCTGAAAGAGATGACCATCGGTTTCCTGGTAGATGTGGTGACCGAAATGCGCCCAACTGGCACCACCACTGCCATAGACGATCCCAACATGCCGTCGTGGCTGCAACCCTACGCCGAAGGTGTCTTTCACGTCGACGATCGCACAATTGTGCTGCTCGACCCTGAGCAATTGTTGTTTAGCGAGGCGATTCATCACTATCGCTATGAGGCATGACCTGTAGCATGACCTGTAGCATGATCTGTAGCATGATCTGAGACATGGCTGCTGAAATGAACGCGTCAACGGATAAGGATGTCGACCAGGGATGTCGATGTGGCAGATGTGTCACGCACGTACGCTGTATGGGCAAGGAATGTCTACAGGCGCCTGCTTCGTGATGCCTCTCGCCCCATGGTCATAGCTACCTTTGGCGGTGAGACCATTTGTGATAGACTGCGGATGATGCGCAGGCCCGGCTTTGCGCAGCACTCCAGACGGGTTGGCGCCAGCGGCGGCCCCGCCTGAGTTTGGGGGAGGATGCCCCCAGTCATCATCGAGCTTCGGCGCTTGCGGAATTATTGACTCGCGCCGGAGGCATGCGACGTGTGCCATGCGGTGAGTCCTAAGCGCTGTGCGACATCCTGAGTGTGAACGCCAGTCGCGCAATACTCGTGGGGAAACGATACACAGGAGGTCTCATTCCTTATGGACCCCAATTCCCGTGCAGGAGCATCAGTCAGTGGGCAACTGAATCTGCTGGTGAGCATCGCCACGCTGGTTCCCGCTGTCGCAATTCTCGGTCTGGGATTCTATTCGATTGGGCAGATCACAAGCGGCGCAGGGGCTGGCTCCGAGACGCTGCTGTGGGCCGTGACGCTGATCGTTGCGGTGCTGGCGGTGCTCATCGTCGCGTTTACCGCGCTGCGCATGCGTGGACTGATGCGTGGCCGCGTGCTCGAGATCGCAGAGAGTTGCCGCCAGGTAAGTGCTGGCCAACGTGACGTGCGCGCGCCTGTGGTCGGCGATGATGAGTTTTCGCTGCTGGCAGCCTCGGTGAACGCGCTGCTGGATGGCGTACCCGCCCCGGGCGTCTCTAAGGGGCTCATCGAAACGTCGGATGCCGGTCGGCTGCAACAGCAGATTGAGAAGCTGCTGCAAGAGGTTAGCGCGGTGGGTGATGGCGACCTGCGCGTGCAAGCCGAGGTGACGCCTGATACCCTGGGCGTTCTGGCGGATTCCTTCAACTACATGATCGAGGAGTTGGCCAAGGTTGTCGGCCGCGTGCAAAATACCGCCGTCCAGGTCACGACCGCCACTCGCCGCCTTCTTGACCGCTCCGCTGAGGTGTCACAGGCGTCTGAGGCGCAGGCGGAACAGATCTCGCAGACGTCTGAGGCAGTGGCCCGGTTGGCTGACTTCGTGCAACTTTCCGCGAATAACGCTCTTCAGGCAGCCGACGCCGCCCGCGAGGCGCTGAAAAGCTCGCAACTGGGCCAGGATGCCGTGGTACAGACGATTGACGGCATGGCACGCATCCGCGACAACGTGCAGGAAACCTCGAAGAAGATCAAGCGTCTGGGCGAGCGCTCGCAAGAGGTCGGTGAGATCGTACGCGTGATCGAAGACATCGCCGATCAGACGAACCTGCTGGCGCTTAACGCCGCGATTCAGTCGGCGATGGCTGGCGAGCATGGCCGTGGATTCGCGGTGGTTGCGGAAGAAATTCGGGAGTTGGCGGTGCGTGTCACCGAGGCTACGAAGAAGATAGCCACCATCGTGAAGGCGATCCAGGGCGACACCTACGACGCCGTGGTAGCGATGGAAGACAGCACGCAGCAGGTGGTGAAAGGCTCGCAACTGGCCGACGAGGCTGGCCATTCACTGCAGAGCATTTATGGCGCGGTGGAAAACCAGGCGCAGATGGTTCAAGGCATCGCTCAGGCGGCGACGGAGCGCAAGCAGACTGCCGAAGCGGTAGCCTATGCGATGAACCAGATTGCCGATATTACCCGGCAGACCAATCTCGCCACTCAGGACGCCTCCAACAATGTGAGCTACCTTGCTGAACTGGCCGAGCAGCTACGTGGCTCGGTCGCGACGTTCCGCCTGCCTGACAAGATCACCGAAGAGGCCGGGCTGCAATCTACTGGCTACCAGCCATCTCCAGTGGAGATGGGCATGCAGGAATGGATCAACGGGCCTCAGGCGCTGCCAGCGCTGCCGGCTGGTCCGACAGGCGCGTCAGCGGGTGTGTATGATGGCGGAGCGGACGGCTATGCCGGTTACGGCGACTATAATGCGGGGTATGGGCCAGCGTATCCAGGCTATGACGGCTACAACAACACCAACTACAACTTCCCGGTTCCCGGCATGGCGCCTGGCATGCAGAATGGTCAGAACGGCCAGAACGGCCAGAATGGTCAGAACGGTCAGAACGGCATGACGAACGGGTTGACCACTGGCATGGGCAACGGCATGGGCAACGGGTTTGCCAATAATGGTCAGCGCGAATACAGTGGCTGGCCCGAAGGCGATCAATTTCCGCCAGATCAATACCCACCATCTGACCAAATGGGCGGCCAATCGTATTAACCGCGGACTGCCTCATCAGGCAGAGTGGCGCGAGACCGCCGGGGTCCAGCGTGTAGACAACGTGTTAGTCGGAAGCGGTACGTAGCACCATGACGGATAACTTCGACAAGTCAACGATCCTCGATAGCTTCCTGGATGAGGTGACTGCATATCTGCCGGAGATCGAGGCGAACCTGGATCGCCTGCAACAGTCTCCCGGTGATACCGAGGCGCTAGAAGAAACCTATCGGCGCGCGCACACCATCGGCGGCTCCGCGGCGATGATGGACTTTCCGGCGCTGGCCCGCGTTGCGCAGGGGATGGAAGAAATCCTCAGCAACGCGCAGGATCGCGGTGTACCGCTGACTGGCGCGACGATT
>DAHUXT010000081.1 GCA_027307065.1 Ktedonobacteria bacterium | reverse complement strand
ATCATCCTCGAAGAGCTGCGCGAATCGCTCGGCGTTGCGGCCCTCGCGTTCGTAGTTCAATTCTTCGTAGACCGTACGGCTGAACTCTCCATAGAGCGCGCGAAAATCCATGACTCGGTCCATCGAAGGAGCGAGACGGCGCACCAGCTCCAACACGAAGCGGATAGCCCGCAAATCGGCGCGGACAATGCGTTCGATATTGGGACGCTGCACCTTGAGCGCCACCACGCGGCCGTCCTTCAGCCGCGCGCGATGCACCTGGCCGAGCGAAGCCGCGCCCGCCGAGATGGGATCGATGCTGCTGAACAAGGTCTCTGTGGGCGATCCAAGTTCCTGCTCGATGATGCGGCGGATATTGGAAAAACGTTCGGGGGGCACCTCATCCTGCAATTGTATCAGTTCCGCCAGCGCCTCGGTCGGCAAGAGATCAGCGCGGGCGCTGAGGAATTGTCCCAGCTTGATGAGTAGTCCACCCATCTCGATGGCGGTGACGCGAAAGTTTCGCAAGGCACGGCGCAGCACATCCAGATTGGGGCGAGCGTCTTGCCCACGGGCACGGGCACGCACCACGCGCCGGCGTTCGCGTGTCAGCAGCCAGATGGTCACGAAGAGCAGGCGCGAAACGCGGTAGAAGCGCCAGAGGAGAAGCGTTCGTCCCCACTGCGCGGTCATCCGGCCCATATGTCTCCCACTTTCCGCCATCCTTCCGCAGAAGTCTCCATCAGATCCCGCTGCCCAGGGGTCGCCAACTCGGCTGCCGCCGACATGACGCAACCGGACTCAGCAACATGCTCCGGAAATACCCCACGCCATTTAGACGAACGAGGTCTGTCCGTCGTTTGATGAAATTGGCGCGCCATACGGCGCTGACCGCAAGGCGTGAGCGCTACGGCAGAGACTCCAGAGACGCGCCATCAGGCGGCGGCAATGTAGATTGTAGGCCAAACATCCAGCGATGTCAGCCCGAACGAGGTCAACGCATAGTTACGCACCGTGGGCTTGGTTTGCCACCACACCTTCGTCTGATAGAGCGGAATCCAGGCGATATTGACCACCAGCAATTGCTCGGCGGCGTTATAGTCGCGCATGCGCTGCAGCGGATCGACCTCGGCGTCGGCCTTCAACATCAGCGTGTTTGCCTGGTCGACTGTCACATTGCCGATGTTGTTGTCGCTTCCCGGCAGGAACTGCAGCGAGAGCCAGTCTTGCGGGTCGGGATAATCGCCAAGCCAGTTGAAGAGCCAGAGTTGCGGTTGCCGGTTGCCAAGCTGCTGCAGCAGCGTGCGCTGATCCACCGCACGAATCGAGATCGGCCATCCAGGCAGCGCCTTCTTCCAGGCGGCCACAGCGGTGTTGGCGACACTTGTCAGCCAGCTCTGTCCGCTTGGGATGGTCAGCACGACGGTGGCACATGTGGCAAATTTGCCGTGACAGGCAACATTGGCATATTGCTGGCCGTATTTTGTCGCGATTGCTGGGTCGCCTGTCAGGTGGGTGCTGCCATCCGGGCCGCGCAGGGCGGCGTTATAGCCTGGCATTCCCTGGGGTACGATGTGGTTCGTCGGGATGACGGTATTCTTGAGCACATCCGTCGCAATCGCCTGCTTATCGAGCGCGAGCGCAAACGCCTGGCGTGCGAGCAGGTTATTGAAGGGCGCCTCCGTCCAACTCATGGCGAAGTAATAGAGATTGAGCATACCCGTCTCGTGGAAGTCCTTCGCAGCAGAGGCACTAGGGTACTGCGTCGTGGGCGCATAACCAACATCCGACTTGTCTGCCTGCCAGGCGGCGTATTCGTTGTCGGCTGTCGGGTAGAAGGTATAATCGATCTCGCGCAGCAGTGGATTCGCGCCCCAGAAGTTCGGGTTACGTGTCAAGGTGAGCGTGCCGTTGTGCGGCCACGCGGTCAACATGTAGAGGCTGCCGCCCAGGCCACTCCCATCGGCCAGGTGCTTCGTCCAGTCGCTGCCATACTTGGTGATCGTCTGCTGCGGCACCGCGTAGGCCACGGGATAGCTGAGCGTATCGAGAAAATAGGCAGCCGGCTGTGCGAGCACGATCTCGAGTGTCTGCTGATCGGTGACTTTCAGCGCGTCGCCGATCAGCGTGGTGAGGGGGCCCTCCACCGTGACACCATCGCTGGCGCAACGCCCGGTGGTGAAGAACGAGACGGCATCTTTGAGGCCAAAGAGATAATAGTTGACTGGCGAATTGACGCACGGGCTCAGTGCGCGATTGAGCGAGTAGGCGAACGTCTGCGCGTTAATGGGTGTGCCATCGCTCCACTTCAGGCCCGCGCGCACGTGGAAAGTATAGGTCAAGCCGTCTTCGCTGATGTCAGGCAAGCCATCGGCGGCCCATGGAATCACCTGTTGATTGGCGTTCAGCGTAACCAGCCCCGGATAGATGAGCGACATGATCGCCAGGCTGTTGGCGTTGGAGACGGTAGCAGGATCCAGCCCGCTCACATCTTTCTGGCCGACGAGTGGCGCCCGCAAAATCTGCTGGCTATCAGGCAATGCCGTTGGCTTGGGTTTGGCGGTACTCGTCTGGCATCCCGCGAGGATAGTAGCCACCACACAGAGCAACAATCCAACCGCGACGAACGGACTTCTGCGCACAGCGCATCGCATGCGGATAACTCCTGGCCGCTCCCGCACAGGCATGTTTGACCACGGAGCGGGCGCATAACAGAACGAATTGAGTCTATCAGGTACTATGATGACGATAATTCAGGCTGTGCTGTTCATAGCATGAACCGCATTACCACTGCGGCATCTTCGCCCACAGCGCACTTGTTGAGACGCGCGAGTACGCAGAGTGTCTACACCAATGACCACTTCAGCAGGAGCAAGCGCCGATGTCATTTCCCCCAAAAGACGCCGATACACCTACCCATGCGCCCGGTGATGGCCCTGATGCGCCTGGGAGTCCGTGGCGCACACTCAGCCACCGCGAGGTCTACCGCATGCCCTGGCTGATCGTCACCGAATATGCGGTCATCCGACCAGATGGCAAGCGCGGTCTCTATGCGGTTGCCGACCCCGGAGCCAATGTTACCATCGTCGCGTTAGAAAATGATGAGTTTGTCTGGCTCATCCGTGAATTCAGCTACCCGTTGCAACGCGCCCGCTGGATTCTTCCGGCGGGACGGGTGGAGCAGGGCGAAGATCCGCTTGCGGCGGCGCAGCGTGAACTGGCTGAAGAGGTAGGCCTCCATGCCGACACGTGGCAACTGCTCGGCACGTCTCCGCTGAGCGGCGGCTTCTCGACCCAAATCAGCCATGCCTACCTGGCGCGCCATCTCAGCCACGGACCAGCTGCCCCGGAGGGCACCGAGGCGATCGAGCCGCGCTGCATCCCACTGCGCGAGGCATACGCCGCCTGCTTGGATGGCTCCATCAGCGACGCAGCCGTGGTGCTGGCCATCTGGCGCGCCTGGGCGCTGCTCCACGGCGACGAGAGCCCTTCCCTACGGTGAACGTCGGCAAGAGGCATCTACTCCGTGACATCGCGGCGACTCAGCAACAAATAGCTGCCGCCAAAGAAGATCGCGCAGTAGATCAGCGAGACAATCAGCGAGCGCGCAAACGTCAGGTCAGGGCCGGGATCTGGCGCCAGCGCAATGGGATATTGCCCTGCGTGGCCCAGCAGCGCCCCGACATTGTTGCCCAGGAACCAGTCCGGGATATGCTGGAGTGTGTGGCCTAGATCTCGGTTCTGCCCAACGTTCTCCAGAATGAGTCCGATGCCCGTCAGCACACCGCCAACGATCAGTTCGAGCACAATCCAGCCAAGCGCCAGCCCCACCCCGGCGACGGTACTCTTGCCCAGCGTCGCCGCGACCAGCGCCACCAGGGTATAGGCGAACAGGCTAAACGAGAAGGCGAAGAAGAACTTCACAATCTCCATCCAGCCGCCGAACGATGGCGCGGAGACAGACACTCCAAGGGCTGGCCCCACCGTCAAGCCGACCAGCGTTGCCAGTACCAGCATGCCCGCCACCAGGATCATCGAGATCACGGCCAGCGCGAATGTCTGCGCTACTAACATCTGGAGCCGACTGGTGTCGCGCGAGAATGCCAGCCGCTGCGTGCTGTAGCCGTATTCGCTGCCGATCAGCGCGCCAGCCAGAATGCAGATCAAGAGGAGCCCGACGATCCGGGCGAAGGTTGCGGCAAAGCCGAGCGACGTGGGGAATGTCACTGGATCGCTGAACTGCGCAAGGCTGGCGGCGCGCTGCTTTGCCTGATCTTGCTGCATCTGTTGAATTTCCTGCGGCGATGGCGTGACACATCCGGTGGCATCGGGCGGACACTGAAAGCTCTGCCCTGACTGAACCGGCTGATTGGTAATCTGCACGATGGCGAAACTGATAAAGCCCACCACAATCGCATAACTGATCACCAGCAAAATGATTAGCACCTTTGTCATGACGCGCCGCCACGCCAGATACAGCTCCCAGCGCGTGAGGCGCATCACCTCGATAACCCATGTGCCAGCGGACAACGCCGTCACCGAGGCGGGCGCGCTGGCTTGCGGAGCGGTTGCATTCATGCGGCGCCTCCCTGCTGTGGCGTAGATGGCGATGGAACGGATGTTGGAGGCGGTGGTGACGCCGACGCGCCGTCTCCCGTGAGCGCGAGGAAGTACTGCTCCAGGCTACCCTCGCGACGGCGTAACTCTGCGGCATACAGGCCCGCATCTGCCAGCAACGCGTTGACCCCGGCAGCCTGATCGAGTGGCGCATCTACAAACAGCAGTTGCCCGCCAGGCGGAATCCACGCGCCGGGCTCCGGGGCCGTCAGACTCGCGCCACGCAGCCATGGCGTCGACCCAGCAGCCGACTGCAACGCTGCCAGCGCCTGCTGGAGTTTCGCGGGATCGTCGAAGCCGAGTTGCAGACCAATCTGCGCGGCAAGCAGGTCGCTGACCTCGCCCTGGGCCAGCAGGTTGCCTTCTTTCATGATGGCAACTCGCGTGCAGACCTGCTGCACCTCATGCAGCAGATGGCTCGCCAGCAACACGGTGATGCCGCGCTGGGCAAGCTGCTTGATGAGCGCGCGCACCTCAACCATGCCCGCCGGATCGAGGCCATTGGTTGGCTCGTCCAGCACTACCAACTCTGGCTGTGTGAGCAGCGCCGCCGCGATACCAAGCCGTTGCTTCATGCCCAGCGAATACTTGCGATAGGCGTCGTCTGCGCGGTCGCTCAGCCCGACATAGCCCAGCGCCTCGTCAACCCGTTTATGGGTCTCCGACGAGCTGTCTAGCCCGGCGAAGATAGCGACACCACGTAAATTCTGCCGCCCTGAGAGATAGGGATAGAACGCTGGCTGCTCGACGACCGCACCCACCCGGCGCAATGCGGCGCGCCGCTGATCGCTCTCGCCGTGATCGCCGCCAAAGAGCGAGAGACTGCCAGCGGTTGGCCAGACCAGACCCAACACCATACGCAGCGTCGTCGATTTGCCAGAGCCATTCGGCCCAAGCAACCCGAACACGTCCCCGCGTCTGACGTCGAGATTCAGCCCATTGACGGCAAGCCGTTTGCCGTAGCGTTTTGTCAGCCCGGTCGTGCGTAGCACCACATCCTCGGCGAGCATATTGCCTCCGGTTATCGCTGGCGCCACAGTGGCATCCATGGACGGCTCCTCCCTCCAGCATCCGTGGCCATTCCACATGAAGAAGACCCCTCCACCGGATGCCTCCTCTGACCAGAGAGTATAGGCGCTGGGGCTCCGTACGGTCAATCGGCAGAATTGACGGCAACGGCCCGCTATGCTAAGGTACGCCTGATTGGCCAGGCACCTGATTGCCTGCCAGACGAACTACTTTTGGAACACTTCTGATGTCGTGAGTTTCGATTCTTCGAGCAGTTGGCATCCAGCGCGTGGCGCCGCTCGCTCGTAGCGTCTGAAAGAGGGGCATGACACCTCATGTCAGTGGACTTTGATCGCATGGCTGCGCATTTGCCCGCAGACCAACGCAAACAACTGAGCCGGCAATATCGTCATGGCGCGAAGAACGAGACGGCGGCGTTTCTTTCCGGGTTCTTTCTCGGCATCTTTGGCGTTCATCACTTTTATCTCGGCGAGTGGGCGCGCGGCTTTGCCCATCTGATCATCCCCGTCGCCGCCGCGGGTGTGATTCTGGCTGGTGTGGTGGGCGGGCTGCCTTCGCTGCCAGTGACGATTGTCGTCGCCATACTGGCGATTGCGGCTATCATCTGGGAGATCGTCGATCTCTTCGGCATCGACAAGAATGTCTATGGGCGCAATCTGACATTGGCCGAAAGTCTGATTGGCGCGGGCGCGCTGGCCGATAACTCGTCGCTGGTGGACGCCGTGAGCAGGCTGGATAGCGCGATGACAGGCACGGCGACTGTGGCGGCGGGCGGAATCACCGCAGAGGATGTCTCGGCGGCGCGGGCCATGGCCGGTGAGCGCAACAACGCCATCATGGAGGAATACGACTCCTCGACGACGAAATACATTAGCGACGACCCCAACGCGACCTCTCCCGGCGCGCCCGGCGCATGGAGCGAGACGATGACGACCAGCGCTGCGCAAGAGCCATCTGGCGAAGATACGCTCGACATGCCAGCGCCCGAATATGTGACCCACACGCACACAGAGACGGCCGAGACCGTCACCGACAGCTATCAGTTCGACCGCTCACCTGACGCGACGCAGCCGATGGCGATACCGACCGCCACCGAGGCTGAGGCCAAGACCTGGCCCGACCATCCTCCCCTGGAAGACGCGGCGGCAGGCGTTAGCCCCGACGAGCAGCAAACAGGCACTATCGCTGGCTTCGCGCCGCTGGCGGTGGACGCCTCGTCGACAATGCGCGACACCACCGACGCGCATCCGCATGTGCATCATTCGGGAATGGTGGCCGACACTGAGGTCAATCCGACGCATCCTGTCTACGTGAACTTGCCCGATGAAGGCGAGGCAGTAAGCGGTGGCATAGGCGGAGATGCGGCGCTGGCCGGATTGGCGGGCGCGGGTGCGGTTGGAGCGGGCGCGGCCTATCTGGCATCACAGGCGCATGAGCAACCGCCAGCCGAGGAGCCGACCACTGAGACGACTCCGGATGCACGGCCCGAAGCGGCTCCCACCTCTGGTCCGCTGATGAAGCGCATCCGCATGAAGCGGCAGATCGTGGTGGATGGTCAGGTGGTACGCGAGGAGGTCGTCGAGCAGTTAGTGCCGATCGATAGCGACACCACGTCGGCGGTGGCCGCAATGGATACCCAGCTTGGGCACGCGAGTAAAGAAGAAATCGCCCACATAGCCCATCTCGATCCTGACGCCAGCCTCGACCTGCGCCAGCGATACGACGCGCCACCACCAGCCGATGAGCCGCCCGCGGAATAGACCTCTCCCCCAACCCCTCCCCGGCGCGGGGAGGGGAGCCAGATTGCGGCCTACGAGACTGGATTGAGCAGAGCACTCAGCGAGCATGAGCAGAGTTGGCGAGCGCACCATGAGTGACCAAGGTTCTTTCAAAAAAGGAATCGTTGTCGGCCAGTTCGTACATCCCGTGAAGCAAGCACGGGCTAAGCAGCTTCGCCACCGCATGACCGTTGCAGAAGATCTCCTTTGGAGCCGCATCCGATCAAATCAACTCGATGGAATTCACTGGCGTCGCCAACAGGTGATCGACGGGCTTATCGTAGACTTCTATTGCCACGCCGCACGCGTTATTGTCGAGGTTGACGGCCCAGTTCACGAACTCCAGACAGAATACGATAGTGCCCGTGACCGCATTCTGGCTTCTCGTCATCTGTTGGTCGGACGCTTCTCCAATGAAGATGTCATTTCCAATTTGGAAGGTGTACTGGCAGAGATGAGCGCTATCTGTCAGAAAAGAGTGCGACGAGCAACGTAGGGCAGGGGTTTGCACTCGATGCGCGTGGGAGTGTGGCTCCCCTCCCCGCGCCGGGGAGGGGTTGGGGGAGAGGTTCGAGTGAGCATGATATGATACTGTTCTGAATGGCTGAGACACTACCACCCATACAAGAGCCGTCACCGAGCCAGCGAGAGAGGGAGCCAAACCATGCGCATCGTGACCGAGCCAGAGATATATGTCGTGGGACGGCAAACCCTGGATAATGCCGAGGTGCAGCGCTTCCTCAAGGACCACGAAACGTACTGGGAGACCGACTCCGAGAACAACTCCGAGTTGATCGTCGAGCTGGCGGGAAGAGTCTGTTATATGTCGTTCGGAGTTAAGCAGTTTCGCAAGACGAACGACGCCTACGTTGGCAATCTGATCAACCAGGGGCACGGCTCGGTGCTGGAACACGCCGTCTGGGATCTGCTGCTGACGGGCGTCTCGCGCAGCCTGACGCACGAACTGGTACGACATCGCACGGGCACGGGATTTTCCCAGCTATCTCAGCGGTACGTGGATGAGTCTACCGCCGATTTCGTCGAGCCGGGCGTCATCGCTGATGATCCCGAGTTGCATACCCTCTGGCAGCAGTCGATCGAGGCGTCACACGCCGCGTATAAAGAATTAGTGGCGGCGCTGGCACAGAGGGTGCAGGAAAAACATGGCGACCTGCCACGGACGCAGCGGCTCAAGATGGCAAAAGAAGCGGCACGGAGTGTGCTACCCAACGCCACCGAGACGAAGATGCTCTTCTCCGCCAACGCGCGCGCCCTCCGCTGGATCATCACCTTACGAGGCGGCGAGGGCGCCGAACCGGAAATTCGCAAATTCGCCGTCAAGCTCTGTCGCATCATGCAGCAAGAAGCACCCGTACTCTTCGGCGATTTTGAGATTGTTCAACTGGCAGACGGTACCGAGGGCGTGCAAGCGGGCCACACAAAGGTGTGACGATGATGTTTCTGACACTCGAAGGCATCGAAGGCGCGGGCAAATCGACCCAGGCGGCGCGGCTGGCCGAGCGATTGCGCGCCAGTGGCCGAGCGGTCTGGCTGACGCGCGAGCCGGGCGGCACCCCGCTCGCGGGAGCGATTCGCGCGCTGATGCTGCACCCAGAGGCGAGCCGGGTCGCGTTGGCGGGCGTTGGCCTGGCCCCTGGCGATACACTCGTCGAGCCGATGCTCCCGCTGACCGAGGCGCTACTGCTCTCCGCCGCGCGCGCGCAGCACGTCCCCTACGTCCGCGAACACTTAGCGGCGGGCGATGTCGTCGTCTGCGACCGCTATGCCGATGCCACCCGCGCGTACCAGGGGGCGGCACGCGGCGTCGATATGCAAACCATCGCCGCACTCGAAGACGTGGCGACGGATGGCCTCCGTCCCGACCTGACGCTGCTCCTGGACATCTCGCCGGAGTCCGGCCAGATGCGCAAGCTGGATGCGTCGGCCACTGGTGGCGAATGGAATCGCCTCGACGCCGAGGATTTAGCGTTCCACCGGCGGGTGCGCGCGGGCTATCTGGAGCTTGCCGCCGCCGAGCCGAAGCGCATCCTCGTGCTGGATGCCGCCCAACCCGCCGAGACGCTGGCAGACATCATCTGGGAGACCGTGCTGGCGCGGCTGTAACGATGCGGGAGCGGGGCCACCGAGGGAGCATCGAATGCGCTGGATGCTGACGCAGCGGGACGCTGGAGTCTCCGAGATGATGGACGATCTCGCGCAGGATGACGCCGCGCTGCGCCGTTCGCTGGCCGATATTCGCCGCATCAACACCATCCTTGGCTGGCGTCACTATGCCGTCAATACGGTGGCGCGAGAGGTGGCGCAGCAGGTGCGCGCAAATGGTACGCGCTCGTTCTCGCTACTCGATCTCGCGTCAGGTTCCGCCGATATCCCCATTGGCATCGCGCAGTGGGCAGCGCGCGCTGGCATTGCCGCCCACATCGTCGTCAGCGACATTCATCCAGTCATGTTGGCCGTCGCCCGCGAGCAGACCCGCGACATTCCCGGTGTTTCCGTGGAGGCGTGCGATGCGCTGGCGCCGCACTATGCGGCTGGCAGCTTCGACATCGCGCTTTGTACCCTCGCCCTGCATCACTTTGCGCCGGAAGACGCCGCGCGCATTCTGCACTCGATGGCGCAGGTTGGCAAACGTGTGCTGGTCTTCGATCTGGCGCGAGCGCGGCTGGCCCATCTCGGCGCGCTGGCAATGACGCGGCTGCTGCGGATGGATCCGGTGACGCGCTTCGATGCGCCCACCTCCGTGCGACGTGCCTATACCGTGGCCGAACTGCGGGCGATGGCGAATCAGGCAGGTCTGCGCGATGCCCACATCGCGATGCGGTTCCCCTTCCGGCTGGCGCTTGACGCTCCAGGGCATACACCCGCTGGATAGATCGTGATCGTACTTGCCATTCCATGCCACGACACACTATGCTGAAAGCGCTGAGTTTGCCAAATGCTCACACCCGCCAAAGATGGAGCCATGATGACTTCCGATACATCCAACACCGCCGATACGCCCGCCGCGCCGACTTTTGACGATATCCTTGCCGCCGCCGAACGCCTGCAGGGACAGGCACACCGCACGCCCGTGGTCCACAGCCGCAGCCTCGATGCCGCCGCCGGAATGGGCGTCTGGCTCAAGTGCGAGCAGTTCCAGCGGGCGGGCGCGTTCAAGTTTCGCGGCGCGTATAACCGAATCGCTTCGCTGCCAGCGGAGCAACGGGCGCGGGGCATCATCGCGTTCTCGTCGGGCAATCACGCGCAGGCGGTGGCGCTGACCGCCCAGATCTTCGGCATTCCCGCCGTCATCTGTATGCCTACCGATGCCCCAGAGGTGAAGGTGCGGGCGACCGCGGGCTACGGCGCGGAGATCGTGCGCTACGACCGCATGACCGAGGATCGCGAGGCGCTGGCACGGCAGCTGGCGGATGAGCGCGGGCTGACGTTGGTGCCGCCGTACAATGATCCCGCGATCGTTGCTGGCCAGGGAACCGCCGCGCGTGAACTGCTGGAGGAGGTCCCCGATCTGGACGTGATCGCGGCTCCGTGCGGCGGGGGCGGGCTACTCTCTGGCACGGCGATCGCGGCGCACGCCATGCGGCCGAGCATCGCGGTTGTCGGCGTCGAGACCGAGGCGGCGAATCACGCGTGGCTCTCGCTGCGGCACGGCGAACGGGAGAAAATCGACCCGCCCGATACGCTGGCGGACGGCATTCGCACCGCGCAACTGGGCACACTGACGTGGCCGATCATCCAGCACGACGTGGACGATGTGGTGCTGGTGAGTGAGGATGAGGTGAAGGAGGCGATGCGCTTTCTGCTGCTGCGGCTGAAACTGGTGGTCGAGCCGACAGGCGCGGTAGCGGCAGCGGCGGCGCTTAGCGGCAAATTGCGGCGCTTCGGCCAGCGGGCAGGCATCATTCTCTCCGGAGGCAACGTCGAACCGGAGGTGCTGGCGAGCGTGCTGAATCAGGCTGGCGGCTAAAGTCGCGCCTACGTGGCCTCGCTACGCCTGGCCGCGAAACCCGCCTGCGCGGGCTACAATCCAGGGGCTGAAGTGCCATGGGAGGGATGAGTGGGCAACGAGGCAATCGGCACGTCTGATGATAGCTGGCGTGTGCTGCCGTTCTCGGAGTCGCCAATGGGACGACAACTGGCGCTGAGCGAGGCGATGCTGGCGGGGCTGGCGCAGAGTCAGTGCCCGGCGCTGCGGTGGTATGTGCCAACGGCGGAGGCGCTGGTGATTGGCAACGGCCAGAAGCCGCGCATCGCCAACTTCGATGTCTGCGACGAACGCGGCATCGCTATCTATCGCCGTACCTCCGGCGGCACGGCGGTCTTCGTGAACGCCGACCTGCTCAGCCTGGATGTCGCGCTGCCCGCACGTCATCCGCTTGCCACCAGCGACGTGGTAGACGCCTATCGCTGGATGGGCGAGCTATGGCAGCAGGCGCTGGTGGCGCTGGGCGCGGTGAAGGCGCGGGCGCTGCCGGTGGAGGAGGCACGCAAACAGCCGCAACTCGCGCATGACGATCCGCTGCGGCTGGCATGCTATGGCACACTCTCGCCGTGGGAGGTAGTGGTAGGCAAGCGCAAGTTGGTGGGACTCTGCCAGGTGCGGCGGCAGCCGGGCGCGCTCTATCAGGTGGGCATCTACCGCCATTTCGTGCCGCGCGCGTTGGGGGAACTGCTCGACCTCGGCAATAATCAGCGCAAGACGCTCGCCACCAGGCTGCATAACGCCACCGTCGGGCTGGACGACGCCGCTGGCCACGATGTCTCCGCCGACGAGGTGATGCGCGCCGTCGAGACTGCCCTCACCGAGCGATTCGGCGCAACCCTGCAGCCGTCCCGCTGGAGCGCCACTGAACTGCGCGACGCCGACCACATCGAACGCGAGCGCTTCCAGCCCTTCGTGGTGGGGTAGGAGAACTCTGGCGACTGCCAGTTACTCCGCAGCCCGGATGCTTTCCGCAGGACCGGCGCCTGCTTGTTTGGGACGGCCGGGCTTCGCCAATCTCCCAACGCGAAGAAGTATCAGGAGCGCGAGCGCGGTGAGCGCCATAACAACAAGGTAGCCCAGATAGATCGGATACCAGCCGTTCATTGCGGCGGCATAGGGTGGGCTGTAGTCGTAAGCCAGATAGGCGCCTATTGCCAGGATCCAATACTGAGTAACGCCCACTACAGAAGTAACAAGGATTTGAATTGCCACTATCTGCCAAATCACTACTTTGCGCATGGCATTGTCCATCCGCCTGCGTGCGTCAATTTCCTGTGGAATGGTTAACAGCGAAAGCGCGCCAATTCGATAGGTGACAATCGTTGTAGCGAGTATTGGTACGAAGAGGATCGCCGGGGTAGCGATCACAGTCCACATGCCCGGAAGTGCGATGGCACGCGCCACTGAACCACCATCGAGCGATGGCGCTAATTGCTGAAGGAGTGCGAACAGCAGCAGTACTTGGGTGAGAAAAGCCACAATGGGCAATGCAATTGCCAGCGGTGAACAGTAGTCGCGCAGTGGCTGTTGTACCGGACGCACGCCAATGTCCCGGGATTCACGCTGCATGCGCGACAGGCCCACAAATGCGCCAATGGCAGCCCCAAAGTACAGTGCAAGCGCTGATCCACCCAGTGTAACGAGAAACGTCGAATTGGCCGGGCCAGGATCGCCACCGAGAACTATTGCGGCCCCAGTGCACAACCCGATGACACCTGTACCTCCGCCCAAGCCAAGCCTCCACCATGCCGACGCCGCTCGCCCGGCCAATATAAGTTGTTCCGCGACGTCGGATGGCACCTCGCGACCTCGTCTAGAGAGTGCGCGTGCAATCTTGCTCAATTGTCGAGGGGTGACGATGTGTCCTTGGCGTAGCAGTCGGACACCCCTGATAATGGATATAGCCGAAAGGACGAGAAACAACACTGCAACGAGCCATTCGCCCACGGCATACGCATTCACCGGGCATCAACTCCATTATTCGGCACACGGCAGATATCGATGCGCCACATTAGTGGCCGCTGGAAACGAGTTGCGTGATGATGATGATGAGCGCGGCGCATGCGGCGATGGTGATGCCAAGGGCGAAAAAGGCGAAGATGCCCAGGTAGACGGCGAACCGCTCTGGCGCGCTGCGCTTCTTCAGCGGTTTCGCGGGTACGGGCGCGGGCAACGCCGCCTGTGACACCGCGGGCACATGGGCGCTGCGGCTCGCCTCGCTCTTGGGTGAAAGCACGGCCCCGGCAATGCTGTGGGCGTTCGTGTCGCCAGGGTTGGCGAGCGAGCCCTCCACGATGTTGCCCGACGGCTGCTGTGACATTGGCAGGGGCAGCGCCGAT